>NZ_MUFF01000029.1:0-34362 GCF_001996105.1 Salinivibrio sp. IB643 | reverse complement strand
GTTTTGTATAAATCATTGTTTAATAATATTTTGTTCGAGAGGTTGTTTTTTCGTTGTGATTTGACGCTGTTTGCCGGCGCGGTATCGAGTTTACGAATGCGTGTTAGCGCCAAATGCGTAAACATGAAGGTTTATTGAATAATTGTAAGAAGAAAGAACAAAGGATAAGGGAACATATGATCCTGCTTGCGTGGTGATAGCCTATCGGGTAGGTGTATGTCTGCCTTTTTTTTTGTGCACGGGAACAAGCACCTAGTTGGTAACACATTTTCATTGGCTTTGGCATGGTCAGTGAACGAATTTGCGTGTTTCACCCTATCTATATTTGCAACGATAAAGCATTACCATGATTAACAATTGCCCAGACAAACGATGTTCGCATTGAAAAGGTTGCTGGAATACAATCTGTAGCTTAACTTTAAAGACAGGTGGACGGGATTCGTGGATGGCAGTGCTGCCCCGCCACACAATGAGCCTTGATACCCTAACAATGCATTGAAGTGGTTATGAGTAATTGGAATCAATGGGGTTTGCCTGACGCAGAGCTTGAGGCGTCAGAAAAAACTAAGTTACAACCGCCATCGATGTACAAGGTGGTGCTCAACAATGATGACTACACTCCCATGGAGTTTGTTATCGAAGTGCTCCAGACGTTTTTTGCCATGGATGTGGATAAAGCGACACAAGTCATGCTGGCGGTGCACTATGAAGGAAAAGCGGTCTGCGGTGTGTTTACTGCCGAGGTCGCTGAAACGAAAGTGGCACAGGTAATGATGTATGCCAAAGAGCATGGCCATCCGCTACTGTGCACGATGGAGAAAGCGTAAGCTGGTTCATCACGCTTTAGTGCGGTTTTTGAGGGAGGTGCCTTTATGCTTAACAAAGAACTTGAAGCAAGTTTGAACGGCGCGTTTGCACGTGCGCGTGAAAAACGCCACGAATTTATGACGGTGGAGCACCTGCTTCTCGCGTTAACTGAAAATGCGGCGGCGCATGAAGCGCTGGTGGCATGCCGAGCTGATCTGGAGGCGCTACGCAAAGAACTCGACGCATTTATTGAACAAACCACACCGCTGATCCCGGCGGATGATGAGTCGCGAGAAACACAACCCACGTTGAGCTTCCAGCGCGTCTTGCAACGGGCCGTGTTCCATGTTCAGTCATCGGGCCGCAGCGAAGTCAGTGGTGCGAACGTGCTTGTTGCTATCTTCAGTGAGCAAGAGTCGCATGCGGCTTATTTGTTGAAGAAAAACGATGTCAGCCGCTTAGACGTGGTGAACTATATCTCCCACGGCACTACCAAAGACGACAGTGAAGACCTTCCCAGTAGCGATATGGGGACAGAAGAAGCGGGCGCCGACCCAGGTGAAGATCGCTTAGAAAACTTCGCTACCAACCTAAACCAGTTGGCGCGCGTCGGTGGCATCGATCCCTTGATTGGTCGTGACAAAGAGCTTGAGCGAACCATTCAGGTGCTGTGCCGTCGTCGTAAGAACAATCCATTGCTGGTGGGGGAAGCCGGCGTGGGTAAAACAGCGATTGCCGAAGGGCTGGCGTGGCGCATTGTCGAAGACCAAGTGCCCGATGTCATTAAAGACTGCGTCATCTATTCGCTAGATATTGGCTCGCTCTTGGCGGGGACCAAGTATCGCGGTGATTTCGAGAAACGCTTTAAATCGATTTTAAAGCAGCTTGAGAAAGAAGATCATGCTGTACTTTTCATTGATGAGATCCACACTATTATCGGCGCGGGTGCGGCAAGTGGCGGCCAAGTCGATGCTGCAAACTTGATCAAGCCACTATTGAGCAGCGGTAAGTTACGTTGTATTGGTTCGACAACCTACCAAGAGTACGGCTCTATCTTTGAGAAAGAGCGTGCATTGGCGCGTCGCTTCCAAAAAATTGATGTGTTGGAGCCGTCTATCGACGATACCACCAAGATCTTGATGGGCTTGAAACCGAAATACGAAGCTCATCATGAAGTGCGGTATACCAACAAAGCGATTCGTGCGGCGGTTGAGTTGTCGGCAAAATATATCAATGAGCGCCACCTTCCTGATAAGGCGATTGACGTGATTGATGAAGCGGGCGCGCGATGCCGAATGGCACCTGCGAGTAAGCGTAAAAAAACCGTCAACGTGCCTGATGTTGAAACCATGATTGCAAAAATGGCACGGATCCCGGAGAAGTCGATTTCTTCTTCCGATAAAGATGTGCTGCAGTCGCTAGACGACAAACTCAAGATGTTGGTGTTTGGGCAAGATACTGCGATCACGGCATTGTCAGAGGCGATTAAACTCAGTCGTGCCGGCTTGGGTGATGATAACAAACCCGTGGGGTCGTTCTTGTTTGCTGGGCCAACAGGTGTGGGCAAAACAGAGGTCACCGTGCAGCTTGCGCGTGCCATGGGCATTGAACTCCAACGTTTTGATATGTCCGAATACATGGAGCGTCACACCGTCAGCCGCTTGATTGGTGCACCTCCTGGTTATGTTGGCTACGATCAAGGCGGCCTGCTGACGGATGCGGTGATTAAGCATCCTTACAGTGTGGTGCTGCTCGATGAGATCGAGAAAGCGCATCCTGACGTGTTTAACTTGTTACTCCAAGTCATGGATAATGGCACACTGACTGACAACAATGGCCGCAAAGCCGATTTCCGTAATGTTATCTTGGTGATGACAACCAACGCCGGGGTGGCGGAAACGGTACGTAAGTCCATCGGTTTGATTCAGCAGGATCACAGCCATGATGCAATGTCGGAAATTAAAAAGGTATTTTCACCTGAGTTCCGTAATCGTCTCGACAATATCATCTGGTTCAATCACTTGGATGAGCAAGTCATCTTGCAAGTGGTGGATAAATTTATTGTTGAGCTGCAAGCGCAACTGGATGCTAAAGGTGTTTCACTCGAAGTGACATCGGAAGCCAAACAGTGGTTGGCAGAAGAGGGTTACGATAAGGCGATGGGTGCGCGACCGATGGGACGTGTGATTCAAGATAATCTGAAAAAACCATTAGCGAACGAACTGCTCTTTGGTTGTTTGGTCAATGGCGGAACGGTTCGAGTGGTATTGAAAAACAACCGCTTGGACTTCCAGTTCAGTGATCAAATGGAGCCAGCGTAACGGCAATTGCTCACGTAAGTGTTCATTAAAGTAAGCGTTCACCAAAGCAAAACCCGGCCTGAGAGCCGGGTTTTTTTGACCGCGTTCGGAGGATTAACGCGAACGGAAAACGATGCGACCTTTCGACAAATCGTAAGGGGTCATTTCAACAGTGACTTTGTCGCCGGTCAGGATGCGGATGTAGTGCTTACGCATCTTGCCTGAAATGTGGGCAGTCACCACGTGACCGTTTTCTAGTTCTACGCGGAACATAGTGTTAGGCAGCGTATCCAATACGGTGCCTTGCATTTCAATTACGTCTTCTTTTGCCATTGAATCCTCTTAGGCTTATTCTGATAGCCAATTTTTTGACCGACAGATAATGCCTCTATTCTGAAAGTCTGTAAAGTTCGGGTGCGAATTTTACCCTGTTGGAGCGCACCTTGCTAGAAAAAATAGCGACTATTGTGGAATAACGGGCCAGGAAAAGGCCCGCCACTGCTGATTAATAAAGCGTTGGTGGGGATAATAGTCCGCTTTATAGCGCATCGCGGCGCAGGCATCGATTTGATAGCCCAAATACAGCCAAGGTAACTGCATCGATTTTGCCAGCTGGAGTTGCGCTTGAATACTCACACGTCCTAATGAAAATCGGTGCTGGGGGTCAAAAAACGTATACAAGGCACTAAGGCCGTCATCCACCACATCGATCACTGCCACGGCGATCAAGCGTGAACGCTGTTCTTCATTTTGGTACAGATGAATAAAGCGCGGGGTTAGCCAATCACTATGGATAAAATCTAAGAAGTCTTGCCGTTTGGCCGGGTACATGTTGCCCTCTGAGTGACGGGCGGTGATATAGCGGTCATACAACTCGAACCAATGGTCATCTAATTGGTCACTGACGTGCATAGTGAGGCGCTTGAGCTGGCTGCGATGCCGCTTTTGACTTTTTGATGGGCGGTAATGGTCGACATCGACTCTCAACGCTTGGCAAGCCTGACAAGAAGGGCAATGAGGACGGTAGATGAGATGACCGCTTCGCCGAAAGCCTGCCGCTAACAGCGCGCCATAACGTTCGCGTTGATGGTATTCTGAAGACATCACCACCGCGAGTTGCTCAGTTTGATCAGTAAGATACTGGCAATCAGCGCCTGGTGTGACGCCAACTTGGATTCCAACACTCATGTTATTCTCCAATCGGCAAGACGTTGCGGTGGGTAGCCATCAGCAATAGGGCGGTCACGATGTGCGTGAAGCGCGTCGATAAACGTATGACGTGACCAAGGTTGCGCACCTAATGACGCTAAATGCGGTGTCATCATTTGGCAATCAATATATTGCCCTCCTTGGTGAGCAAAATATTGGCTGAATTGCCACAGCGCGAATTTAGACCCATTCGTTGTGCTTGAAAACATGGACTCACCGCAGAAAATGGCCCCCACCGACACACCGTATAATCCGCCGACTAATGTATTGCCTTGCCATACTTCCACGCTGTGGGCATCACCTTGATGATGAAGCTGGCAATAGGCCTTTTGCATTTCGTGCGTGATCCAAGTTTGCTCCGGCCCTCGAATCTCGGCACAGATAGCAATAACGCGCTCAAAGGCCTGATTCAAGGTAATCGTCATTCCGGACTTTCTCGCTGCTTTTTGTAAGCTTCTGCTGGCGTGAAACTCGGTTGGCTGAATGATGGCCCGCTCACTGGGTGACCACCATAACAGCGGGTCATCTTCACCAAACCACGGGAAAATCCCGTTGCGATACGCAGACATTAGCCGAGCAGGGCTAAGATCCCCCCCGATGGCAAGCAAGCCATCGGGATGATCCAGCGCCTCGGTGACGGGAGGAAAACGAACGTCATCTTGCGCTAAAGGAGGCAAATAGAGGGTCATCGTGTGCTCTCTGATTTACAGCCGATGCATCAATTGTGCATAGCGTCCATTGGCATCGATCAATGACTGATGCGTGCCTTGTTCAATAATCTGACCGGCATCCATTAAGCAGACAGTGTCCATCTGCTCCAAGCCAACAAGACGATGGGTAATGATCACCACTGTTTTATCTTGGCAATGAGTTTTCAATAAAGACAGGATTTCGGCTTCAGTTTGCACATCTAAGCCTTCTGTCGGTTCATCTAAGAGCATAATCGGGGCCGAATGCAATAAACCACGCGCGATACCTAAACGACGGCGCTCACCGCCTGATAACTGGCGTCCACCATCGCCTAGCCAGGTGTCTAAGCCTTGCCCTTCTAATAGACGCGCTAACCCGACCTGCGTCAGTGCCTGAGATAAAGCCGAATCTGAGGCATTTGGACGGGCGAGAATGAGATTATCGCGGAGTGAGCCGTTAAAGAGATCAACCCGTTGCGTCACCACAGACATAGCATCACGTAACCTTGACTCATCCCACTCGCTCAACGGAACACCATCGAGAGTAATTTGCCCCTGAGTCGGATCCCATGCACGCGTCAGCAAGCTCATAAGGGTCGACTTACCACAACCTGTACGACCTAATAGCGCGACGGTTTGCCCTGCTGTGATGTCCAGCGAGACTCTTGATACCGCCTCTTGTGCCGCCCCAGGGTATTGATAGCTCACCTTATTCAAGCCAATTGATCCTGTTACCGGTCCTTTGTGGCCATCGAGAGGGAAAGGAACACTGGGTGGGCGTTCTGTGATGGCGTTGAGCCGTTTTGCGGCCGTGAGCGTTTTGCCTAAATACTGGAAAGCTGCCGTAATCGGCATCATCAGTTCAAAGCTTGCCATGGTCGTAAACGCTACCATGGCGATGAGGGGGCCTGGCGCACGATCGCCAACGCCATCGGCTGCCAGCCAAATCATCAAGACTAACGTGAGTCCGGTGGCTGCGATTAGCACGGCGTTAGCCCATCCTGTGATACGGGCCATATTCGCTTGCGCATTGAGCATCGCTTGTTCGCTGTCGTCAATGCGCGCACGATATCGCTCACGAGCGCCAAATAAGGCTAATTCTGCATGGCCTTGCAGCCAATCTAGCAGGGCAACGCGGGTTGCGGCATTTTGTTCTAGTTGATCTCGGCCCTGATCCTTGCCCAGACGATAGAAAATGATAGGTAGACTGACAAGCAGTACCAGCAAACTCAGACCCAAGGCAATACCAAGCGTCGGATCAAACCAGCCCAAGAATAAGCTCACGGCTAATACGCCCAGTACACCCACAATCATGGGGCTAATAAGGCGTAGATAAACATGATCCATGGCGTCGACATCCGCCACCATGCGGTTAAGCAAATCACCATCACGCATATTCAGACGATGGTCGGGGACTAACGGCGCCAATCTACGGAAAAACGACACGCGGAGATCAGCAAGCAACTTGAAAGTAGCGTTATGGCTGACCACACGTTCCGCCCAGCGACCAAAGGTGCGGCCAATAGAAAACCCACGCACGCCCGCGGCTGGCAACATATAGTTAAAGGTGGCGATGCCTGCGATACCGGCCACTGCCGCTGCGGCAATGAACCAGCCAGAGAGAGTGAGCAAGCCAATGGCGGCAAATAAAGTGGCAAACGCGAGGACAATGCCCAAACTTAAGCCAAACCAATGACGTTTATACAAGCGTAGATACGGCAGGAGTTCACGCATCAAGATTTCTCCTATCGGCTGAAGCCAGCATCTCTGCCAGCGGCCCTGTGTGCGCTAATTGATGATACTGGCCTTGTTGAACCAGCTTTCCGTCGGCCATCAACCAGACTTGATCACTGTTAGCCAGTGCATCTAGACGGTGAGAGACCTGGATGCAGGTTTTAGCTTGAGTGGCAGCATGTAAGCTTTCAATGACCAGCTTTTCACTGTGTGCATCCAGGCTCGCAGTCGGTTCATCTAGCACCCATAACGCACCGTCTTGCAACAAGGCGCGTGCGACAGCGACACGCTGCGCTTGGCCGACGGATAAGCCGCCATTACGATCACCGACGGCGTGCGCAAGGCCATTTTTTAACCGCATCACGAATTCATCCACATAGGCTTGTGTCATCACCTGGTTAATCGTTTCTGGACTCGCATCAGGGTTGGCGAGCGCGATATTATCGCGAATACTGCCATGGAACAGTTGTGGATTTTGTCCCACCCAGCTAATGGCTTGTCGCCAATGCGAAAGTGCCAGCTCACTGCGTTCACAGCCATTAATGGTCAAGCTACCTCGGTAGGGAAGAAAGCCGAGTAACACATTGAGTAAGCTAGATTTTCCGGCGCCACTCACGCCAACCAGTGCGATATGTTCACCGGGCTTAATATGAAAATTCATGGGACCGGCGAGTACCTGGCCATCTGGGCTGAGCACTTCGAGATCCTCGGCAGTGATGGTGACCGTGGCCAAGTCGGGCGTTGCTTCTCCTTGCGTGCCTGTATCAGGCTCAGCGTTTAAAAATGTGACAATCGATTCAGCAGCCCCAATCGCTTGCGCTTTGGCATGATAAAAGGTACCGAGATCGCGAAGCGGTTGGTAAAACTCCGGTGCCAGCACCAGCACAAACAAGCCGGTAAAGAGCGAAATAGGCGCTCCGTAATGACCAAAGTCAAGCTCACCGATAAAACTAAAACCAAAATACACCGCCACAACTGCAATCGAAATCGCCGTAAAAAACTCAAGCACCGCAGAAGATAGGAATGCGAGACGTAATACTTCCATCGTTCGTTGACGGAACGTATGTGACGCCAGGTGTAACTGATCGGCTTCGGCGTCAACGCGATTAAATAATTTTAGTGTGGGTAGGCCACGCAAACGATCGTAAAAATAGCCGGACAAACGCTGCAATGCTTTAAAATTCTTGCGGTTAGCATCGGCAGCTTTCATCCCGACCAATGCCATAAACAGGGGAACCAGCGGTGCGGTGATTAAAAAGATCAGCCCAGATGCCCAATTGATTGGAAACACGACGACTAAAATCACTAAGGGGATCAAGACTGCGATCGCCATTTGGGGTAAGTAACGAGCGAAAAAGTCCTGTAATTCCTCAACCTGCTCAAGGATCAGGCTTGCCCAGCTCCCCGCGGGTCGCCCTTGAATACTCACAGGTCCAAGCGCATGAAGTCGGTTGAGTATTAACTGGCGGATGTGTTGCCGAATGACCTCACCACAGCGATAGCCCGTTTGTTCTTTGGCCCAACTACACCCAGCACGGGCTAAAACAACGCCGACCAATGTGAGAAAACTTGGCAGTAAGGCGTATTTATCGGTTTGCTCAATAATCAGTTGATGCAGCAGGTGGGCAAGAAGTGCTGCTTGGGCAATCAAAAGCACACCAGAGAGGAGTGCAATGCTAATCGTCGCAACTAACCAGGGTTTGGCTAACGTGCTCTGCGACTTGAGCCATTGGGTTAGCGCCCGCTGTTTAGATTTATCCATATCATCTTATTATTTTATCAAAGCCTGCCAACAGGCTGGGCAGGCCATCGAATGATAGCCTGCATGAGCGCGAGAAATTACTGATTCGCGAGTGCGTCGAGATAACGCTCGGCATCTAGAGCCGCCATACAGCCGGTCCCTGCAGAGGTAATCGCTTGACGGTATACGTGGTCCATGACATCACCAGCCGCAAATACGCCTTCGACGCTTGTCTGGGTTGCATTGCCACTTAGGCCTGATTCAACCTGGATATAGCCGTTTTCCATTTTCAGCTGGTCAGCAAAGATGTCTGTGTTAGGTTTATGGCCAATCGCAACAAAAACACCCATCACATCAAGGGTTTCGGTCTCATCGCTTTGTGTGTCTTTTAAGCGCGCTTGTGTCACGCCCATTTCATCGCCCAACACTTCATCCAATAC
The DNA here is from genome assembly GCF_001996105.1 of Salinivibrio sp. IB643. Classification (NCBI taxonomy): domain Bacteria; kingdom Pseudomonadati; phylum Pseudomonadota; class Gammaproteobacteria; order Vibrionales; family Vibrionaceae; genus Salinivibrio; species Salinivibrio sp. IB643. Next base: position 25,442 of record NZ_MUFF01000029.1, on the reverse strand, counting down.
CCGGTTAGTGTGCAGGACAATATTACCGTTCTTCACTTTGTCCATCATACGATCGACCAGAATTTTCTCAGCACGGAAGGTATCGCGACGATGGACAACATGCACTTCAGAGGCGATGTTAGAAAGGTATAACGCCTCTTCGACTGCTGTATTACCGCCACCAATTACCGCCACTTTTTGGTTGCGATAGAAAAAGCCATCACAGGTCGCACAGGCGGATACGCCACGTCCCTTGAACGCGTCTTCAGACGGTAAGCCAAGGTATTGCGCAGATGCTCCCGTCGAAATAATCAAGGCATCGCAAGTGAACTCGCCGTTGTCGCCTTTTAGGCGGAAAGGGCGTGAGGATAAATCCACGTCATTGATGTGATCAAAAATAATCTCGGTATCGAATTTTTCTGCGTGGGCTTTCATGCGATCCATTAATGCGGGACCGGTTAGTCCTTCCGGATCGCCAGGCCAGTTTTCAACATCCGTGGTGGTGGTCAGCTGACCCCCTTGTTGCATGCCTGTTACCATAACAGGGTTTAAATTGGCACGAGCCGCGTAAACAGCCGCGGTGTAGCCCGCTGGGCCTGAACCAAGAATCAATAGGTTCGCATGCTTAATGTTACTCATTCACGTCTCCGAGCAGGAAAGGGGTTCGTTTTTTTGAATGGAGTGATTGTAGGTAAATTGGAAGGCTAAAGAAAGGGCACCGTGATGGTGCCCTCTATTTCTATCATTGATATTGCCGATTAATGGGCTGACTTCAGCGCATCCAGGGCATCAACGTATGGAAGATCAAAGCCTTCGGCCACTTCTTTGATGGTAACGCGGCCACTGATCACGTTAAGACCGTTACGCAAGTGCTCATCTTGAATTAAAGCATCGCGATATCCCTTATTCGCCAGCTTCACAATGTAGGGCAGTGTTGCGTTATTTAAGGCAACCGTCGAGGTGCGCGCGACAGCGCCAGGCATGTTTGCCACACAGTAGTGGACAACATCATCAACGATGTAGGTTGGGTCAGCGTGGGTCGTTGCATGTGAGGTTGCGAAACAGCCACCTTGGTCGATAGCGACATCGACAACTGCAGCGCCTGGTTTCATTCGCTTGATATGGTCTTCGTTGACCAGCTTCGGTGCAGCAGCACCTGGGATAAGGACAGCACCGATAACCAAATCAGCGTTGAGTACGTGCTGGTCTAATGTTTCCTCGGTTGAGTAGACGACTTTGGCGCGGCCTTGGAATTCTTCGTCCAAGCGACGCAATGTATCGACATTTTTATCCAAAATAGTGACGTCAGCTCGGAGGCCAACCGCCATGCGCGCGGCGTTTGATCCAACCACACCACCGCCAAGTACGACGATTTTAGCGGGTTCGACACCAGGAACACCACTGAGCAGCATGCCCGAACCGCCGTGTGATTTTTCTAACGCTTGTGCACCTGCTTGAATAGACATACGGCCGGCGACTTCAGACATTGGCGCTAATAGTGGCAATCGACCTTTAGAATCTGTTACCGTTTCATAGGCAATGCAGATAGCTTTACTTTTAATTAAGTCTTCTGTTTGCGGAAAATCTGGTGCAAGATGCAAATAGGTGAACAAAATCTGTCCTTCGCGCAGCATGGCACGCTCGACAGCTTGCGGTTCTTTGACCTTGACGATCATGTCTGCTTTCGCAAATACGTCAGCGGCGGCAGGGAGAATGGATGCCCCAGCGGCTTTATAGTCATCGTCAGAGAAACCAATACCGTTACCTGCATTGGTTTCAACATAGACTGAGTGGCCGTGAGAAATAAGCTCACGGACACTTGCTGGAACCATACCCACGCGGTACTCATGGTTCTTGATTTCTTTTGGAACGCCAATGATCATGCTGTCACCTCTTGTTTATTTAGTGTTATCGGCTGGCTTGTTATTGAAATTATCAATTTTCGAGCTAGTATAAAGGCAATAAACCAGCATTTGATGCTAAAGATTGTTTAGATGTTATTTAATTTGGTATATCTTTTTGCAAGGAAGTAACAAGGTGGAATAAAAAATGGTAGATACCAAAAACAAGCCCTCCAAGGAATTGGACCGTATTGACCGCAACATCCTAAATGAGCTCCAAAAGGATGGGCGAGTCTCCAACGTTGAGTTATCAAAACGTGTCGGTCTCTCTCCAACCCCCTGCCTAGAACGTGTGCGACGTTTAGAGCGTCAGGACTATATTCTTGGCTACACGGCACAGCTTAATCCCCAGTATTTAGATGCATCACTGCTCGTTTTTGTGGAAATCACACTAAATCGTGGCGCACCTGACGTGTTTGAGCAATTTAATAAAGCGGTGCAGAGACTAGAAGACATCCAAGAATGTTCGTTAGTGTCCGGTGATTTCGATTACCTACTAAAGACACGAGTAGCTGACATGTCGGCTTATCGCAAGTTATTGGGTGAAACCTTGCTACGTTTGCCCGGCGTGAATGACACACGCACTTACGTGGTAATGGAAGAGGTAAAACAAAGTAATCATCTGGTGATCCGCACGCGTTAAGTGTTGGCCATAGGGTGAAGCAAAACATAACTAAAGCCGGGCATTGCGCTCGGCTTATTTTTTGTACGCCATGATTTAAAGAATGTGATATCTCGGTAAAGATTGAACGTAAACACGCATCATGCCTGCCGTCACGGCATGAATGTGATAAAGTCAGGGCAATCAGAGCAAGCCTCCATTCAGGGTGAGGAATGCGATTAACGAATAATATTAAACAGGTAATGATGGAGTTTTCTTTACGTCGAGAGCCGAAAACGGCTCAGCCGAAAGCGCGTTTAGATGGCGGTCAACGTTTAAAAGAGTGTGGATTCATCTTGGTCCTCGCCGCTGCTGTGTTTACCATGGTGGCATTGTTATCTTTTAATCCGGCTGATCCTTCGTGGTCGCAAACCGCGTGGCATGGTGACGTTCATAATGCGGCTGGTGCGATGGGTGCATGGATAGCAGACAGCTTTTTCTTCTCCTTTGGGATTTTGGCGTATCCATTACCCCCTGCTGCTATTCTTGGCGGTTGGGTTTTTTTGCGGCGGCGTGGTGATAATGAACCCATTAATTACACCATTATTGGCGCACGTCTATTGGGGCTTCTGGTCCTTTTCCTGACCAGTTGTTCGTTGGCTGATCTCAATTTTGATGACTTTTGGCATTTTTCATCGGGTGGCGTGATGGGAGATGTCACCAATAGCCTTGCTTTGCCCTTGTTTAATGTCTTAGGGACCACCTTGGTCATGTTGTTTGGCTGGGCGGCCGGTTTCACCTTATTCACGGGAATTTCATGGCTCACGATCGTGGATCACCTCGGCGCGGTGACGCTAAATGGTATCACCTGGCTGGTTAATCGCGTGCGTGGCGATACCCCGACACAACTTGGTGCGCCTGGCTCATCGGCCCCCGAGCGCACAGACGTGACGCAATCGCGTGAGACTTGTGAACCGATGGAGCTGAGTGATTTACGTCGATTGACGCCGATATCGCCTGAGAAAGCGTCCGTTTCTGAGAAAAAATCGGTCGCTGAAAAAACGACAGCGACGGAAAAGGAAACCGTTGATCACAGCGCGCACGAGAGTGAAAGGTCGATCATCTTTGGTGGACATGCCACCGCTGAGCAAGCCAGTTCGACGCAGTCTGAATCCGCGCTGTCAGAGAGTGCGGATGAACCGGTATTGGGACAATGGCAAACCGCTGTTGCTGATGATGAGCCCTCTGCGTCGGTATTCAGCGCAGACACCGACTCAGACCCGCAAGCCCAAACACCGACTCAGCATGATCGTGAATCGGTCGCAACTTATGTGTCGACAGATTCAGAGCATTCAGAGACAAAGCACTTAGAGACAAAGCACTCAGAGTACGCTGATACCACCTATGGCAATCAAGATGGACTCTCGGAGCTAGAGCGCGCGGAGCAGGCAAGCAAGTTGGCCGATGATGACGAGGATCCTTTCCAAGAAACGATTCGCCAAGCACAAAAATCCCAACAGCAAGCGGCCGGGCTCGACCATCCTTTTTTAGTGAAAGATGAGCCCAATTTGCCTAAACCGGCAGAACCTTTCCCAACCCTCGATCTGTTGGATCCTGCTCGCCATACAGCGCAACAAGCCACGCGCGAAGAGCTAGAGCAAATTGCGCGCTTGGTTGAGGCGCGCTTGGAAGATTTTAAAGTGCAAGCACGCGTGGTGGGCGTGTATCCAGGGCCGGTGATCACGCGTTTTGAGCTTGATTTGGCGCCGGGCGTTAAGGTCTCACGAATTTCAGGTTTGTCTAAAGACTTAGCGCGTGCGCTATCAACCACCGCGGTGCGCGTGGTCGAGGTGATCCCAGGTAAACCTTATATTGGCCTTGAGCTACCGAACGAGCATCGCGAAACGGTGTTTATGTCAGAAGTGATTGGCAGTGAGCGATTTAAAAACAGCCAATCGCCGATCTCTGTCGTCTTGGGAAATGACATTGCCGGCGAAGCCATTATTACCGATCTTGGCAAAGCACCGCATATGCTGGTGGCAGGGACGACAGGGTCGGGTAAATCTGTGGGCGTGAACGTGATGCTGGTTAGTATGCTCTATAAGGCGTCTCCTGAAGATGTGCGCTTTATCATGATTGACCCTAAAATGCTGGAGTTATCGGTCTATGAGGGCATTCCGCATTTGTTGTCAGAAGTTGTCACCGATATGAAGGATGCGGGGAATGCGCTGCGTTGGTGTGTGGGTGAGATGGAACGACGTTACAAGCTGATGTCGGCCCTTGGCGTGCGCAACCTTAAAGGTTTTAACGAAAAGGTGAAAGCAGCAGAAGCCGCGAATAACCCGATCCCAGACCCACTGTGGAAATCGGGCGACAGTATGGATGAATCGGCGCCTAAACTGGAAAAACTGCCCTATATCGTGGTGGTGGTAGATGAATTTTCCGATCTCATGATGGTGGTTGGTAAAAAAGTCGAAGAGTTGATCGCACGATTAGCACAAAAAGCACGGGCAGCAGGTATCCACCTTGTGCTAGCCACCCAACGTCCTTCTGTTGACGTGATTACGGGGCTGATTAAAGCCAATATTCCAACGCGTATGGCGTTTACTGTCTCGACCAAAACAGACTCGCGCACCATCCTTGACCAAGGCGGCGCTGAGTCGTTGCTGGGAATGGGGGATATGCTCTTTATGCCGAATGGTTCCAACCATCCGATCCGCGTGCATGGTGCCTTTGTCAGTGATGAAGAAGTGCATCGGGTGGTTAATAATTGGAAAGCGCGAGGCAAGCCGCAATATATCGATGAAATCACCCAAGGCGATCAAGGTGCAGATAGCTTATTACCTGGTGAAGCGCCGACCGGCGGCGATGGCGAAGAGCTGGACCAGTTGTTTGATCAAGTGGTTGAATTTGTGACCGAAAGTCGTCGTGGTTCCGTGTCTGGTGTCCAGCGTCGATTTAAAATTGGTTATAACCGTGCGGCGCGTATTGTGGAACAACTCGAAGCACACGGTGTCGTAAGTTCACCAGGCCATAACGGTAATCGCGAAGTAATCGCACCGCCGCCACCGAAAGATTGATCGAATGGAAGGTTCAATGACTCGATTTGCTGCTGTCCGCCACCTGTTGGCGGTGATATCTCTCTTGGTTGTTGTCAGCGCGCAAGCGCAAACAGAGGCGCAACAACATTTAATCGAAAGACTGAATAAGGTTGATGCGTTCCGCGCACAGTTTGAACAAAAGGTCTTAAGCCCAGAGGGTGACGAGATTCATCAAGCGAAAGGGACCTTGGCTATCCAACGCCCTAATTTGTTTAACTGGACCACCACGTCGCCGGACGAAACCATCATGATTTCTGATGGTGAAACCTTGTGGTACTACAGCCCCTTTGTTGAACAAGTAACTGCCATGTGGTTAGAAGAGGCAACAGCACAAACGCCCTTCGTGCTATTGACCCGTAACCAACCGAGTGATTGGCAGGATTACCAAATCACCCAGGAAGGCAATACCTTCACGCTCACGCCAAAAACCACCGGCACCATTGGTCAGTTTGATGTCACGGTCAAGCCCGATGGTACCTTGACTGGCTTTAGAGTCGTTGAGCAAGATGGGCAACAGAGTCAGTTCGCACTGAGCCAATTTAGCCGACAAACGCCAGACGCGGACTTGTTTTCGTTTACCCCGCCTGAGTCTGTCATGGTCGACGATCAACGCCAGTCACGTTAACCGCATCGGAGGATGCCTTGCCTACCTTGCCGCTCGATTTCGCTGAGGACTTTCGCCCACTGGCCGCGCGTATGCGGCCCGTCACCTTGGACCAATATATTGGCCAGCGCCATCTGCTTGGCGAAGGCAAACCGCTACGCCGTGCCATTGAGTCGGGTACGCTTCATTCCATGATTTTTTGGGGGCCACCGGGCACAGGCAAGACCACACTGGCCGATATTGCTGCGCGTCAAGCTAATGCCGAGCTGGAACAAATTTCTGCGGTGACCTCCGGTGTGAAAGAGATCCGAGAAGCGATTGGACGTGCAGAGCAAAACAAGCAAGCGGGTGTTCGCACTGTCTTATTCGTTGATGAGGTACATCGCTTTAACAAAAGTCAGCAAGACGCTTTTCTGCCTCATGTCGAGTCGGGGACCGTTACCTTTATTGGCGCCACGACGGAAAATCCATCGTTTGAGCTTAACAATGCCTTATTATCGCGCGCCCGCGTCTACCGACTGACAAGCCTAGATGATCGCGATCTTGAAGCCGTGATTGATCAAGCGCTTGCCGACTCGCAACGCGGGTTAGGCGAGCAGGCACTCACTTTCGATAAAGGCGTTAAAGCGGCGTTAACCGCGGCGTGCAGTGGCGATGCGCGTATGGCGTTGAATCTTCTGGAAATGCTGGCAGATATGGCTGATGGCCAAGTGACGCTGTCGATGCTTAAAGACGTTGCAGGTGAAAAAGTGGCACAATTCGATAAGCAAGGGGATGCTTGGTACGATTTGATTTCTGCGTTTCATAAATCCGTCCGTGGCTCGAGTCCTGATGGCGCCCTGTATTGGTACGCACGCATTGTCAGTGCCGGTGGCGATCCCCTTTATGTGGCGCGCCGCTTATTAGCTATCGCCTCGGAGGATATTGGCAATGCGGATCCACGTGCCATGCAGGTGGCATTGAATGCGTGGGATTGCTTTACTCGCGTAGGGCCGGCAGAAGGCGAGCGTGCGATTGCTCAAGCCGCTGTATATTTAGCCAGCGCGCCCAAAAGCAATGCTGTTTACACCGCATGGAAACAAGCGTTGCGAGACGCTAAAGAAACCGCCAACGCGCCTGTTCCCATGCACTTGTGCAATGCGCCGACCGCATTGATGGAAGATATGGGGCATGGGAAGGGCTATCGATATGCCCATGATGAGCCCAATGCTTATGCGGCAGGAGAGCGCTATCTACCGTCCGAACTTGGCGATACTCGCTATTATCAGCCCGTTAATCGTGGGCTAGAAATTAAAATCGCCGAAAAGCTCGCCTTTCTGGCCGAGCAGGATGCAAAAAGCCCGCAAAAGCGCTAGGCAAGTTTACCCTTTTTGGGTAAGGTTTAGAGTGCAGCGACGCGATGAAGACGCAGTCTCCTCGTCGTGGTGACATCCACCGTCACCCTTGACCAATCGCGTAATACAATACGCAGTATCGACGCTTGTTTTCAAACGTGATGACAAGTGATAACCAACTAATCAACCCGAAAAGCACAGGATTAGCATGCTGGATTCCAAATTACTTCGAACTGAGCTGGAAGAAACCGCTCAACAACTCGCTCGTCGTGGCTTTACGCTTGACGTTGACGCTATGCGTGAACTCGAGGAACAACGTAAGGCGCTGCAAATTCGCACCGAACAACTGCAAGCAGAGCGTAATTCCCGATCGAAGTCCATTGGCCAGGCTAAAGCAAAGGGTGAAGACATTGCGCCATTGCTAGAAGAAGTGTCAAACCTTGGTGATGAGTTGGACGCAGCGAAAACAGAGCTCGCGGCGCTGCAGCAAAAAGTCAACGACGTGGTGATGAGCGTGCCTAACTTACCGGCGGAAGACGTCCCAAGTGGTAAAGATGAGTCTGAGAACCAGGAGATCATGCGCTGGGGTGAACCGCGTCAGTTTGATTTTGAGGTCAAAGATCATGTTGATTTAGGTGAACTGTCTGGTGGTCTCGACTTTGCCAGTGCGGTAAAACTATCTGGCTCTCGCTTTATCGTGATGAAAGGGCAGATGGCGCGCATGCATCGTGCTTTAACCCAGTTTATGCTCGATTTACATACCAACGAACACGGCTATACCGAAATGTATGTGCCGTACTTAGTCAATGCCGACAGCCTCTATGGCACCGGCCAATTGCCTAAGTTTGGTGACGATTTGTTTAACACCAAGCCGGCCACCGAAGAAGGGATCGGCATGTCGTTAATCCCAACCGCGGAAGTACCTCTGACTAACATGGTGCGCGATGAGATCATCGATGAAGCGGATCTGCCGCTGTGCATGACCGCACACACACCGTGTTTCCGTTCAGAAGCCGGCTCCTACGGACGTGATACGCGTGGGCTGATTCGTATGCATCAGTTTGATAAAGTCGAGCTGGTGAAAGTGGTGAAGCCTGAAGATTCTATGGCAGCACTCGAATCACTCACCGCCGATGCCGAAAAAGTATTGCAGTTGCTGAACCTGCCTTACCGAAAAGTACTGTTATGCACTGGTGACATGGGCTTTGGCGCGGCCAAAACCTATGACCTAGAAGTTTGGTTGCCTGCGCAAGATACCTATCGTGAAATTTCATCATGCTCAAATACTTTGGACTTCCAAGCGCGTCGTATGCAGGCGCGTTTCCGCCGTAAAGGTGAGAAGAAGCCTGAGCTGTTGCACACGCTCAATGGGTCTGGCCTAGCTGTGGGTCGTACCTTGGTGGCCATTTTGGAAAACTATCAGCAAGCGGATGGTCGGATCGAAATCCCTGAGGTATTACGTCCGTATATGGGTGGACAAACGCATATTGGCTAATGGGCTCACCGTGTGCTTAATAACCATGAAGCCGGCACGATTGTCGGCTTTTTTTATGCTTGCATAAACGCGGGGATTATCGGTTAAGCACTGTCTGTTACGCGCTGTTTGTTTGGCGCTATCGGTTAAGCGCTGTTTGTTTAGCGCTATCTCGCGGCTCATGCAAGGGCGATAAGGTATTAAAAATATCGTCCTGTGGTGCAGGAAAGCCTGCTAATAGGTCGGCAAGACAATTATCGAGCACGGTGAGTATCACTGCATTGACGCGCTGAGACAGCGCGAGGCGACTGGCCAGTGGTGTCTTATCAGCTAACGGTTTCTCAGTTGCCAACGATTTTTCAGTTGCTAACGGTGCCTCAGTCGCTAAGGCCCGCTCAGCGTCGGTGCTGAGCTGGGAAGTAAGGCGATCAATCTCTGTGCTTAGCGAATCTTCAAGATTGAGGGGCTGGAGCTGGCATAAGCGTTTCACTAAAATTTGCTGTTGCAGATTTAATGACTGGCTCGCGTTTGGCGTCATTTTGTGTAACTGAATACTGGCGTAAGAATATCGCTGACGTGCTTGTAATAATTCTAAAACGGCATACCACACATGTTGATAATGCGACAAGCCCGCTTCGTCATTGTGGGCTATCAGGAAGGGCGGCACTGCCTCGTCAACAAGATAAATAATATGTTGTAACGCGCGGTTTTTCATCCGTGCTTGTGTGACTTCATCGTATTGCGGTAGCGCATGTAAATGATGAAATAAAAGCCGATACATCGGTTTTTGTGCCTGAGACGCTAAGTGGTGCAATTGACGAATTTGACTGAGTAAATGTTGGTAGTCACTGGAAGCAATATGTGTTTGAGCGGCCAGCTCACGTGCGTGCTGCAGCAGCGCACGTAATTCATGTAGCTGATGTAACGGCCAATCTGGGCGTTGACGGTAAAGTACGACGGCGACGACGACCGCTATTCCGAGCGCCAGTGCGCCTACCATGACTAACCATCCCATATGCTCTCCTTGCGATCGCGACTCTCCGTCATCAAGCTTAGCATGAACTGTGCCAAAGATGAGAAGCGGGTCACATCCTATGAAAGCGGCGTTAAGGGCATCAAGATCAGATAAAAACGCACTATGATGGCGCTTGAGCGCACTCAAACGGTGCAAACTATCAAACGGTGCAAACTAAGAGAGGCGCAGGCAAAAAAAAGAGCCCTTGTTGGGCCCTTTGATGTTTTAGCTATCGCGCTGTTTTACATAACGCGCATGCCAGGTTGAGCCCCTTCATGCGGCTCTAAAATCCAGATTTCTTTACCACCCGGACCCGCCGCGAGGATCATGCCCTCTGACATGCCGAATTTCATCTTGCGAGGCTTTAAGTTGGCGACCATGACGGTGTGCTTACCCACGAGATCTTCCGGCTTGTAGGCCGATTTGATCCCAGAGAACACCTGACGCGTTTCACCGCCAATATCGAGCTTAAACTTCAGCAGTTTGTCCGCTTTTGGCACCGCCTCACACTCAACAATTTTAGCGACACGCAGATCGACCTTAGCAAAGTCACCAAATTCGATTTCATCGGCAATCGGCTCGTCCGCTAACGGCCCTTGTGCTTTGGCCTTTTCTGCTTGTTCAGCGGCTGCATCTTCCTTGCTCGCGGCGATCATGGCGTCGACGGCTTTCGGATCGATACGGTTAAACAGTGCCTTGAACTTGCTAATGCGATGGCCGGTCAGTGGCGTCGCAATGCTTTCCCACGTCAAGGTATCATTCAAAAAGCCTTCCGTGCGCTCTGCCAGCTTAGGCATCACAGGTTTGAGGTACGTCATCAGCACACGGAATAGGTTAATCCCCACAGAGCAAATCGCTTGTAGTTCGGCGTCTTTTCCTTCTTCTTTAGCGAACACCCATGGCGCCTTTTCGTCCACGTATTGGTTGGCTTTGTCGGCCAAGCCAATAATTTCGCGGATGGCGCGGTTAAACTCTCGGGCTTCGTAAAGCTCACCAATGTATTCAGCTTTGTCGATGAACGATTGATAAAGCTCGGGTTCGGCGCACGTATCAGAGAGCTGACCATCAAAGCGCTTAGTGATAAAGCCAGCGTTACGTGATGCCAGGTTGACGACCTTGTTGACAACATCCGTATTCACACGCTGGATAAAATCATCCAGGCTTAAATCCAGATCATCAATGCGACTATTGAGCTTGGCCGCGTAATAATACCGCAGGCATTCTGGATCAAGATGGTTCAAATAGGTACTGGCTTTGATAAATGTCCCTTTTGACTTGGACATTTTCGCGCCATTGACCGTGACATAGCCGTGCACGAAGACGTTGTTAGGTTTACGGAAGCCAGCACCGTCCAGCATGGCAGGCCAGAACAGACTATGGAAATAAACAATATCTTTGCCGATGAAATGGTATAGCTCGGTGTCGCTATTAGCCTTCCAGTATTCATCAAAGTCGATATCACCGCGTTTGTCACAATAGTTTTTAAACGACCCCATATAGCCGATCGGTGCATCGAGCCAAACGTAGAAAAACTTGCCGGGTTGGTCGGGGATTTCAAAACCAAAGTAGGGCGCATCACGGGAGATATCCCACTGCTGAAGACCGGTTTCGAACCACTCATTCATCTTGTTAGCGATTTCGCTTTGCAGCGAGCCAGATTTGATCCACGCGTTAAGCATTTGCTCGAACTGTGGTAAATCGAAGAAAAAGTGCTCTGAATCACGCATCACCGGCGTGGCACCGCTGACTGCGGAACGAGGATTGATCAATTCAGCCGGCGTATAGGTTTCACCACAGTTATCACAGTTATCGCCGTATTGATCGTCGGCGTGACACTTCGGACATTCGCCTTTGACAAAGCGATCCGGCAAGAACATTTCTTTTTCCGGATCAAACAGCTGAGAGATGGTGCGGCTGGTGATATAACCTTTATCACGAAGTTGCGTATAAATGAACGACGCTAATTCGCGGTTTTCATCACTGTGGGTGCTGTGGTAATTATCGAAGCTGATATCAAAGCCATCAAAATCTGCCTGGTGCTCTTGTTGCACGCCGGCGATCATGGCTTCTGGCTCGACACCCATTTGCTGCGCTTTTAACATGATAGGTGTGCCGTGAGCATCGTCAGCACAAATAAAGTGAGTGGTGTTGCCGCGCAGGCGTTGATAGCGAACCCATACATCTGCCTGAATATGCTCGAGCATGTGGCCCAAATGAATCGAGCCGTTCGCATAAGGCAGCGCACAGGTCACCAGAATTTTCCGTGGGTTTGCAGCCATAATCTTGTTTATTCGCTCTTATGATATGAATGGAATGATTGCGGAAATCTTACCTGATACGATATGCCTTGCCTAGTGTAAGGCCGGGTCCTCGCGTGTTTATCCGTTAAAGACGCACACGAGCGGCTAACATATTTCAATCAACGGGATGGTGCTGGATGTTTTTTGGGTCCAAAAAGAAAAAAACAAAAAAAGAAGACACAGCTGCTTCGCTCTCAAACCTTGATGATGCGATCGCGTTACTTAATCAATTCTCACACCCGCAGTTGGTCGAGCAGTGGGCAAGCCAAACGGGGTGGGTGAGAACCGCAGATCATGGCTTTAGGGTCACGTTCCCCTTTGCGGCGCACTCTATCGCTGAAGCGCTTAAAGATTGGCTCAGTGCGCAGTCTGATGCCCTTGCCAACCAATTTGAACTGATGCAACGGGTAGCACCGTTAAAAACGGGCGAAAAAACGCCGGTGAAAGGGGTGAAAAACCTGATTGTTGTGAGCTCAGCGAAAGGTGGCGTCGGTAAATCGACCACCGCTGTAAACCTAGCGCTTGCGTTGCACGCGGAGGGCGCTGCAGTCGGCATTGTTGATGCGGATGTGTATGGGCCGTCTTTACCTATCATGTTGGGCGCCAAAGATAGTGAGCCACAAACCCATGATGGCAAGTTAATGGAGCCTGTGACGCGCCATGGTATCGCCTCAAATTCGATCGGTTATCTGGTGCCCGCAGATAACGCGACTGTTTGGCGAGGTCCTATGGCCTCAAAAGCGTTTGCACAGCTGATCAACGAAACACGGTGGCCCGAGCTGGACTATTTAGTCGTCGATATGCCGCCTGGTACCGGTGACATCCAACTGAGTTTGGCGCAACAGTTTCCGGTGACAGGCGCGATTGTGGTGACAACGCCACAAGATTTGGCATTAGCCGATGCGGTGAAAGGGGTGGCGATGTTTGAAAAAGTTCACGTTCCCGTGTTGGGCGTGGTAGAAAACATGAGTTATCACATTTGCTCGCAATGCGGCCATCATGAAGCCATTTTTGGCTCAGGGGGTGCCGATAAAATGGCGCAAGAGCAGGGGACGCCAGTGCTTGCACAGGTACCGCTTCATGTCGCGATTCGGGAAGATATTGATGCCGGTGTGCCAAGCATGGTCGCGCGCCCTAACAGTGAGCATGCGGCGGTTTATCGACAGATGGCAGCGTCGGTCGCCAGTCAGCTCTACTGGCAAGGTGAAACACGTCCTGAACAGATTAGCGTACAAACTGTGTCGCCCTGATTGCGCAACCGGCCGTGATTTATCGGCTAAAGCGGCCGGGTGCACAGACAAGCGCGATTTTCTCTGGCGCCAGCTGCTTCAACTCCCTATAATCAGGCGGTTTATGTTGATTCCGCCAAGCTTCCCCTGGGTATTCATATTATGAGTGACAACAACCACCACTGCGTTATTATCGGTATTGCAGGTGCCTCTGCTTCCGGTAAAAGCCTGATCGCCAGCACCATTTATAAGGAATTAAAGGAAAAAGTCGGTGATCATCAAATCGGCGTGATTACAGAAGATAGATATTATCGTGATCAGAGCCACCTCAGCATGGAAGAGCGCGTAAAAACCAATTATGACCACCCTCAGGCACTGGATCACGATCTTTTGTGTGAACATCTTGAAGCATTGGTCGCCGGTCAGCCGGCTGATGTGCCGGTTTATAGTTACTCCGAGCATACCCGTATGGGAGAAACCACGACGATGACGCCCAAAAAAGTGATCATCCTCGAAGGTATTTTGCTTCTCACCGATCCCCGTCTTCGCAATTTGATCCACGCCAGCGTCTTTATGGACACGCCACTTGATATTTGTTTACTGCGTCGGATGAAACGTGACGTTGCCGAGCGCGGTCGTACCATGGATTCGGTGATGGAGCAGTATCAAAAGACGGTCCGCCCTATGTTTATGCAGTTTATTGAGCCGTCGAAGCAATATGCCGATATCATTGTCCCGCGCGGAGGTAAAAACCGCATTGCGATTGATGTACTAAAAGCGCATATCGCGCGTTTACTTAAAGCGTAAGGCATGATACCCCATCACATTATGGGGCAATGACTGTGTCTCTAGGTAATCAGTCGTGGTTTAATCCATAATGTGTGAGCGAATATATCGAATGAGTGCGGTGCATAAAGCAAAACACCGCGTGAGTAAATAACCGTGAGGAATGTTAGATGCGACTGTGCGACAGGCATATCAAAGAACACCTTGATGATGGCCGCATCAAAATTGATCCCCGTCCTGCCGCAGACGCGATTTCGGGCGTGACTGCGGATGTGACTCTGGGTAACCAGTTCCGTGTGTTTAACGATCATGGGGCCGCTTATATTGATTTATCGGGGCCGAAGCAAGAAGTGAATGCCCAGCTTGAGCGTGTTATGAGTGATGAAATAGAAATCGCTGACGGCGACCCTTTTTATCTTCATCCGGGTCAATTGGCCTTGGCAGTCACGCATGAGGCTGTGACATTACCCGATAATATTGTCGGTTGGCTCGATGGCCGTTCATCGTTGGCGCGGTTGGGTTTGATGGTCCATGTCACGGCACACCGAATAGATCCGGGCTGGTCAGGGCGAATTGTTCTAGAGTTTTATAATAATGGGCGTCTACCGTTAGCGCTACGTCCCGGCATGCCGATCGGTGCCTTAAGCTTTGAGCCCATGTCAGGATCAGCGGACCAGCCTTATAATAAACGGGACAATGCCAAGTACAAAAATCAGCAAGGGGCAGTCGCCTCTCGTATTAGCCAAGACAAGGCTTAATGAGTGAAATGCGCCTGAGGGCGCATTTTTTTTCTCACCAGGAACTCGACGGTTAAATCGTGGTCGATAACGCGTCTGACACACAAGGAGCATCTTGCAATGATAAAAAAAATCGTCCTTATTCTCGCAGCATTCGTCGTGGTGTTGATTGGCGCCGTCGCGACTTTAATTGCCACGGTAAACCCCAATCAATTTAAACCCTTGCTGGTGGAACAAGTSGCAGAGCAAACGGGCTATGAGGTCGTTATCGGTGGCGACATCGAGTGGCAGTTCTGGCCGAGTTTGGGCTTTTCCATTGCTGAGGTGGCGATCAAAAACCGACCTGGTTTTGATGAGCCTGATTTACTCCGTTTGTCGCGCGCGCAATTATCCGTTGATGTGTTGCCATTGATGTCTCAGACATTACAAGTGGGTGAAATTGTCTTACAAGACCCGCATGTATTTATCCAAACGTTGGCGAACGGCGATAGCAATGTGACGCCAGCTCAAACAGTGACGCCAACTCAACCAAAAAACGTTGGCGCGTCGGCAGAGCAACAGACAAGTTCGACGTCGTTAGAGCCGGCTAGCCAGCAAGATACAGTGAGTGGGACGTGGCAAGTTTCTTTACAAGGTCTACGCGTCACCAATGCTAGCGTCGTGATTAAAGATGATCAGGCGGGTACGCAAACGGCCTTACGAGATGTTGATCTCCAAGTGGGCAATATAGCAACCGATATATGGACGCCACTGACCGTATCACTGCGTGGCGAACAGGATGGTGCGACCTTCAGCGCGCAAGGGCAGGGTGAACTGAAGCTTGCCGCGGATCCACAACAAAGTCAGTTACGAGAGCTTGCGCTAAATGTATCGGCACAACAAGGCGAGATGACCATCAATGAAGCCAATATTACCCTCGATCGTGTCGCCTTGGGTCAAGCGGCTCAGCTCGGCTTTAATATCAATGCGCAGACGTCAGAGCTAAAGGTTGAAACCTCTGGAAACGCGCAAGTTACTGTGGCAGAAAGTCAAGACAAGGTCACAGTGCAGGGGTTGGACATGCTCACTCAGCTCTCGGGTGACGCATTACCCGGCGAGTCGCTGACTCAAGAGCTGGCGGCAGATATCGTCTTCGATGCCAAGCAGCAAACGTTAGATATCACTGAGATGACCAGCCGTCTTAATACTGACGAGGTGGTCATAGACGGTAAAGTGGCCATCAAGCTGGCAGATATCCCGCAAATTCGTTTTGCACTCAATACCAATCACATCGATCTCGATACCTTGTTACCGACAGACAATGCAGCGCCTCGTCAATCTGCAAACGAAAGTCAGTCTGGGTCCAATGATGAATCCAGCCCCAGTACGCAAACTGGGTCACTTAGCCAAGAAGAGCCTGATCTTAGTGTGTTGAAGACGCTGGATATTGCCGGCTCATTGGCGATGAAAGGGCTTACCGTGAGTAACGTTACCTTAGGACAAACACGCGCTACGGTTGCTATCAACCGTGGCAAAGTCGACGTATCTGAGCTGATCACGCAAGCCTATGAAGGCAGGGTAGTTGTGCAAGGGATGTTAGATGCCACTCAAACTCCCGCGCGCTATCAAGTGAGTAAAAAAGCACGCAACATTGCCATCTTGCCGTTATTGGAGGATGTCGCACAGGTTGATCTGCTTGAAGGCAAAGGCAATGTGGATATTAACCTCCAAGGTCAAGGTTTATCGCCTTATGCTCTCCGTCAGGCGATTCAGGGCAGTGCCGCGATTTTCTTTGAGGATGGCGCGATCAACGGCATTAACTTGGCACAAATGCTGAGAGAAGCAAAAGCGACGTTGAAAGGAGAAGCGACCAGCAACGCTGCCAACGATGTGCGCAAAACCGACTTTAGTGCGCTCACCGCCAGTTTTACCATCGGAAATGGCATGGCACGCACCAACGATCTGCTACTAGAAGCCCCAGCGCTGCGAGTCAGAAGTGAGGGGCAAACTGATTTGCTGAAAGAAACGTTAGATTTTGATGTGTTCACGTCTGTGGTTGAAACCAGCAAGGGTCAAGGCGGCAAAGATATTGATGAACTTCGTGATGTGACCATCCCAGTGACGGTGGCCGGTACCTGGCAATCGCCGAGTTATCAATTAGATATCAAGCAGCTACTCAGCAGCAACAAAGTCTTGGAAGAAAAGGCACGCAAAGAAGCACAGCGTGGGATTAAAAAGTTACTGGGTGATAAAGCGGATGATGACAAGGTCAAAGAGGCAACCGATAAACTGCTTAATTTATTCCAGTGATCGGTTTACAACTTTTTACGCTAATAAATCAAAACCTTGTTAAAGGATAAGCGATGGATTCTATTACCCAGGCGGCACTGGGCGCGGCGGTTGCTGGATTAGTCTCGGGCAAGCGCTGTTCTCCAAAAGTGCTTTTGGCCGGTGCTGCATTGGGCACCTTACCTGACTTAGATGTGCTGATTGATTATGGCGATCCGGTGGCGAATACGGTCAACCACCGTGGATTCAGTCACTCATTATTTGTGCTGCCTTGGGTTGGTGCAATCATAGGATGGTGCGGGTGGCGATGGCGTCGTCAATGGCCGCTGTGGCAAGTCATGACGCTGGTGATCGCGGTGCTCGTGACACACCCGTTGTTGGATGCGATGACGGTTTATGGTACCAAGCTTTTTTGGCCGTTAGACGTGCCTTCGGTAGCAGTCGCCAGCCTGTTTATTATTGACCCACTTTATACGGTGCCCTTATTGGTCAGTGTTATCGCCGCGTGTATTTGGCGACATCGGGGCGCCAAAGCATGTGGTATCGGGTTGGCAGTCTCTACGCTCTACCTGGCCAGTTCGGTCTATCAGCTTGAAACGATTGAAGTACGTGTTGCAACCCAAACCCAAGGAACCGACTTGGCAGGGCGGCCGCATATTATTATGCCCACCCCGTTTAACACGCTGCTGTGGCGAGTGGTGATTATCGGCGACGACCACTACTGGGAAGGACTCGCGTCACGCTTAGACAAAGATAAGCATATTCAATGGATCACGCGTCCTCGCGGACAATGGCCACTAGCGGGCTCGGAAACATTAATGGCACTTCGCACGTTTTCGCGTGATTTTATTCGCTTTGAAAATCGGAATGGGCAGCAGGTGGTGACCGACTTGCGTTTTGGCGTAGCAAACTATCAACCCTTTCAGTTTTTGCTTGCCGAGCAAGACGCCGAAGGGCAGTGGCAGTCAGTTATGCCTAAGCAGCTTGAGCCAGGGCCGCTACGAGACAGCGCCTTGCCAACCCTCTGGCAGCGATTGCTGGGTGATCAATCGATTGATGCGCGTTTGTGTCGCCAGTCTTGCCAAGAGGATGCCGTGGACAAGACGCAGTCGATATCGTTAAACGCGAAGCCCTGAGAAAAGCGGCGCTCAGGTTAACGTCAGCCACGGCTTTCTTTTTTTACTCAGTGGCTTACCAGTCAATGCCTTGGCGCGCTTTCACGCCGGCGTCGAAGGCATGCTTAACGTTTCTGACTTCCGAGACGGTATCTGCTATCTCAACTAAGCGGCGGTGTGCGCCACGCCCAGTGATGATAACGGATTGTTCGCTAGGGCGTTGTTGCAGCGCATCAATGACTTCATCGAGGCTGATATAGTCGTACGTGATCATGTAGGTGATCTCATCCAGTACCACTAAATCGTAGCGGTCATCCGCAAGCATCGCCTGACACGCTGCCCATATTTGCTGAGCGGCTTGGGTGTCTGCGGTTTTGTCCTGCGTATCCCAGGTAAAACCGGTACTCATCACGTGAAAGTCGACACCATGTTGGCTCAGTAAATCTCGCTCTCCACAAGCCCACGTGCCCTTGATGTACTGAGCTACGCCACACTTTAGTCCATGGCCGGCGGCCCGCGCCACTGTGCCAAACGCGGACGTCGATTTACCTTTACCATTGCCCGTTATGATCAGGAGGAGCCCTTTTTCTTGTTGAGCGGCTTCAATTCGAGCATCAACTTTTTCTTTTAACTTTTGCTGACGCTGTTTGTGTCCTTGTTCTGACATACGATTTCTAACCCCAAATAAACGTTACACCATAGTAAAGCGACGTCATGCTTCATGCTACCCATAACAACGCAAAGGCAAGCAGATTGAAGCGACTAGGCATACGAGTGTCGACTTGATAGAGTAAAACTTTACCAGTAAGGAGACTCTATCGATGACACCCCCAAAAAATGTGCCGAGTCTATTGGTGGTTTGCTTAGGCAATATTTGTCGTTCACCGACGGCAGAAGCGGTATTACGCGCCCGTGCCCAGACGAGAGGGATCATGGTGAATATTGATTCTGCGGGGACAGCAGGTTATCACCAAGGTAATCCGCCAGATAAGCGGAGTCAACAGGCAGGTCAAGCGAGAGGGTACTCGTTTGCCGGTATTCGAGCCCGTCAAGTACGGCAGGAAGATTTTGCGGATTTCGATATGATCTTAGCGGCCGATGAAAATAACTTGGCCGACCTGCATGCACAATGTCCGGCTGATTACCAAAACAAACTGTCTCTGTTTCTCAGTTGGGGAGAGCAGACGGAGGGTGCGATCCCAGATCCTTATTACGGCGGCGACGATGGATTTGAGCACGTACTGGACTTATTGGAGCAAGCAGCAGACGGTGTGCTAGACCATATTGTTGCAAAGACCAACGCGCAATAGAAGCAGTTAAGACCACAGCCAGTTAAGACACGCAGGGCATGAAAAAAGGCGCTGTCATCAAGCGCCTTTTGGGTTTGTGATGAGAGACGCTACCATTTTTTCTTGGGGGCAAACAGCTCGTCCAATTCGCTTTTTTCTTCTTCTTGCTCGGACTGCAATTTCTCATGACCACTGTTTAGCGTATGAGTGATGTCGCTGTGCATTTTTTCAAGATGCTGTTTCATCTCTGACGAGTATTCATCGGTCTTTGGACTGACGACATCGATCGCTTTTTTCAGTAATTGCTGCGCCGTGCCCATTTGACCTTTATTTTTCGCATCGTTGGCACGTTTAATCACGTTCTCAATATTTATCTTGAGCTGCATTTGCTCTAGTCGCGCGTTTTCCGACACAAAAGCTTGCGTTGCCAAGCGGCCTTTCGAATGCTCGGCTTTAACCACTGAGCGCAAGCGCTTGACGAGTTTGAGCATCGATATTGCCTCTCGGTCGTTATTAGGCACTTTAAACGATGTCGAGTCCCGGTTGGAGTAGCTTTGTTTGACCTGATCGATTTGAGCCTGGGTCGCACTAATTCGTTGCTTAATTGACTTATCCGATGGATCGACCTCGTACATGGCTTTCAAGGAATCCAAGATCTTTTTGTTCAAGCACGCCAGTAACGTCCCGCTATAGGGTAGGTTATGCGCATTGCCAATCAGCTCTTCTGTCGCATCGATGACGGCAATGTGCTTCGCCATTTCTTGGCGCTTGTGAGACTCGATTTGCTTTCGTTGTTGAGCCAATATGTTGTAGCCGACAATCAGGCCGAGCAATATGACACAAAGGCCAGCTATCAAGGCAATATTCATAATTTAGCGTCGATGTTCCTTGCAATAAACTCAACTGGTTAAGATACACCATCTCGACTGACAGAGATAGCATCAATCGAGAGGTGAAAGCTGCATGAGTGATCCGCCTCTAACTCTGAGCGTTGCGGCCTCGTCGAATGCGCCTTTATGAGTGTGGCCCATGATCTCGCGATCTGCGATAAAGTTGTTGCAATAAAATACTATTTGCGATCGAGTCGGTTAGAATGACAGGGTAAATTGCTTAGTGAATGTGCAATCGCTAACGTTTATATAACCAAAGCCTATTAAATAGTCGAATTTGGGTATATAAATGAGTGATATAAAACCATGCTGCCACTTAACCCACGAGGCTGACGCGTCTGCACTATGAAATTACAACAGCTTAGATATATCGTTGAAGTCGTTAACCACAACCTTAACGTATCTGCGACGGCGGAAAGTTTGTATACCTCTCAACCTGGGATTAGCAAACAAGTCAGGCTGTTGGAAGATGAGCTAGGCGTACAAATATTCGAACGAAGTGGTAAGCATTTAACGCAAGTAACACCAGCCGGTGAGGCGATTGTCGAGATCTCACAAAGCATTTTATCACGAGTAGAAAGCATCAAAGCGGTCGCTAGTGAGCATACTCATCCTGAAATGGGGAACCTCAATATATCGACCACCCATACGCAAGCGCGTTATGCATTACCCGACGTGATCAAAGCCTTTACCAAGCGGTACCCGAAAGTTTCCTTGCATATGCACCAGGGGACACCGACGCAAATATCCAGTTCAGTGGCAAAGGGGACGTCTGACTTTGCCATTGCAACCGAAGCATTTCATCTCTACGAAGATTTGGTGATGCTGCCTTGTTATCACTGGAACCGCTCGATCATTGTCACGCCCGATCATCCTTTAGCACAAAAAACGGATCTCAGTATTGAGGATCTCGCGGCCTATCCGCTCGTAACGTATGTGTTTGGGTTTACAGGGCGATCTGAGCTGGATGAAGCCTTCCATCGCGCTAACCGCACACCGAAAATTGTATTCACAGCAACGGATGCGGATGTGATTAAAACCTATGTGAAGTTAGGCCTAGGTGTGGGCGTGATCGCGAGCATGGCCATGGATAGTCATGCTGATGCAGATTTGGTTGCCATCGATGCGAGTCATATTTTCGGTGCGAGCACCACCAAGATAGGCTTCCGTAAAGGAACCTTTCTTCGTAGTTATATGTATGACTTTATTGAGCGTTTTGCGCCGCATTTGACCCGAAATGTGATTGACCAAGCGGTTGCACTGCGTACCAATGAAGAAATTGATGCTATGTTCAAGGACATTCCGCTTCCGGTTCGATAAACTGTTTAAAACGACGAGGCTGCTGAGGCAGCCTTTTTTGATCACGCACTCATCAATACCTTCATGCTAATCATGTCATCTTTATCGTTCAGCGACCAATTTAATCAGTTAACCAATCTGTTGATACAGCACCAAAATCTGTGGCGACCGATGCCGATGGCGCATACTCAGCTTCCTTGGCAAGACGGCGGGCCGCTTTGCCAATGGCTCGCCACGTTGGATAATACGCAACTCGCGGCGTTAAACGCGGATCCAGACGCTGTGATAAAAAAACTCGCGACCTGGTGGCCAGCGTTAAACCAGTTACCTGCGTTAGTCTCAGTACCGATGGCGCAACATACTGATATTGAAATTGATTCGCGCTTGAATGTTGGTGTGCCGGGACGCAAATGGGCGCAAATACAGGCGTATTTAGGCGCGATGCCGCAAACAGATAAGACGGCGTGTTATTTAGAGTGGTGCGCTGGAAAAGGATACTTAGGACGCGGTGTCGCGGCGATCACAGGTAAACCAGTAGAAAGCGTAGAATGGCAATCGGAACTGTGCGAACAGGGACAAACTTTCGCGGATCAAAAGGCGCTCCCGATGCAGTTTTACTCGTTAGATGCAATGAGTGAGGCGGCAACAGTCGTCATTGCCGGTTGTGAGCACGGGCTGGCGTTGCACGCGTGTGGCGACTTACACGTAAAGCTTCTTCAAAAGGCGGTCGCAACGGGTATGCGTGCACTAACGGTTTCACCTTGTTGTTATCATTTAATTCGCGGAGATAGGTATCAACCTTTATCCGCACAGGCGCAGGAAGCCGCCCTGACGCTTTCAAAAGCAGATTTAAAGCTCGCGGTTCAAGAGTCCGTCACTGGCGGGCAGCGGGTGCGCCGTCAACGCGAGCAGGAGGTCACTTATCGGTTGGGCTTTGATGAATGGCAACGTGACTATCAACAATCTGAGCACTATTTACCGCTACCCGCACTCAAAAAGTCACAGCTTACCCAAGGGTTCGCTGCCTTTTGCCGCTGGGGGGCCGCGCAAAAAGGGCTCACATTCCCCGGCGACTTTGATCAGACTCACTACTTGGCTCGAGGCGAAGCAAGGTTTCTCGTGCTGGAGAAAATCAATCTAATTAAAAGTGCATTTCGGCGCGCCATGGAGCTGTGGCTAGTGCTTGATCGTGTTTTATATCTTCAACAACATGGATACCGTGTCACGCTAACCCAGTTTTGTGAACGCGAACTCACGCCAAGAAACCTCCTTATTCATGCAGAGCGTACTCATGGCGACCATGTTCATGGCGACTATATGCATGGCGACTATATGCATGGCGACCATATTCATGGCGACCATATTCATGGCGACCATATTCATGGCGACCATATTCACATAAAAAAGAAACGACGTAATAACAATTAAGCACGTGCATAACGTGTTACGCCTAGTTGACAATATCTAGCGCGCCAAAGCCGGATGGTACTCGCTGCCGCGACTGAAAATGGGTACACTGGCGGTAAATAGTTTAATGTGAAGAAACTTTATTATGCCAGATATTGGTGTGTCGATTGCGGTGGCTCTGATCTTAGGGTTAGGGTGCTTTGTGCAGAGTTTGATTGGCTTTGGAATGGCGATCGTAGCGGCGCCGCTTTTATTGATGATTGATCCGAAATTGGTACCAACGACAATTTCGATGGTGGGGCTGACATTAGCCAGTATTAACGCTTGGCAATATCGTCATCAGTTGTCTTTTCGTGATTTGAGTTGGGCGTACTTCGGCCGAGTGCCAGGCACCGCGGTTGCGGGCGGGATCATGTTGGTAGTCACAACACAAATGCTTGAAATTATTATAGGTGCTGCCGTCTTGCTCGCTGTGTTTGCCAGTGTGATGCGCTTTAATATTGCCCCCAACCGGCGTAACTTTTTTATCGCTGGGTTTACGTCGGGAGTCATGGGAACAACGACCAGTATCGGTGGTCCACCGATGGCGCTTGTGTTACAGCATGCAGAGGTGAATAAAATGCGCGCCTGTTTGGCAGGCTACTTTGTTGTGAGCTGCATTTTGTCTTTAATCGCCTTGAGCGCGACCGATTATCTAACCTGGTGGCATGTCAAACAAGCGGCATTTGCCGTTCCTGCCGTATTGCTGGCGACCTGGTTGGCTTACCGTATTGCGCCACGTGTTAAACCGCAATTTGTTCGCCGAGCGATGCTAATACTCTGTACATTGGCGGGGATAAGTACATTGGCGCGCGGACTTATCGGTGCTTAAAGGTCGCACCCCATTAGCGTGGGGGCGACCGATGGTGTGAATCAAGGTCGGCCCTCGGTGTGTTATCCGATAAATTGCGCCGCGACAACCGTGATACCGCCGACCATTGCCAGGCTCAATCCAAGATTACCGCCAATGACTTGATAGTGCTCGTCAGTTGAGACCGTCTGGCGTGCCTTACGCACCATCAAAACCGGGAGTACCACGGCAAGAATGACGAGTGCGATCGCGGCGTATCCTAACGCTGTGATAAAACCCTGTGGATAATACAGCGCAAAGACCAACGGTGGGAGGTAGGTAATAGCCGCTGTTTGTAAGCGCCCACGCACGCTATCTTGGCGGTTAAAGCTGTCGGAGATAAAGTCAAACAAGCCTAAACTGACGCCGAGAAAAGACGTAGCTAGTGCTAAATCGGCGAACAGTGAGATGCTTGAAGCGATATAGTCTTGTTGAACCACTGATTGGATAATTGCCACAAACTGGGACAGTTCACCGTTTTGTACCAAGGTAGACTGTGCCACCGTACCGAGGCTGGCTACTTGCCAAAAGATATACAAGGCCAACGGAAGGGTTGAGCCAACAATCATGACCTTTCTTAGCGAAGGTAAGTCGATCCCGACGTATCGCACAATAGAAGGAATACTGCCGTGGAAGCCAAAAGACGTGAAAATGACCGGTAACGCGGCAACCAGCAAACCTCGTTCAACGGGCATTTCGACTAAGTTGATGCTAGAGACATGAGGCGTCAGTAGGGTTAAGGCCAAGATTAAGAATAATAACTTAATGGTGAATAACCCGCGGTTAATTAAATCCACTTTACTGGTGCCCAATGTCACCACAAGACCGAAAACCAGCGTAAATAAAACGGCGCCTGCCGCAGGTGGTAGCTCAATGGCCGACCATTGCGCCAGCTTTTCATTTAATTGGCTGCCCCCACCTGCAATATATGCGGCACAAAGTGAGTAGAATAAAAAGAGCATCGCAAACGACGCCAGCCATTTTCCTTTATTCCCCAAAAACTGTTTCGCTAAACTGTGCAATGTCGCGTCGGCCTCTGCGAACTGATGCACTTCTAACATCAGTAAGGCGGTGTAGGTCATTAAGGCCCACATCGCACCCATGAGTGCCATCGATGCGCCAAACCCGATGCCGGCAGAGGCAAGAGGCAACGCCAGCATACCGGCGCCAATGGTTGTGCCCGCAATAATGAGCGAACTTCCGAGTACTTTATTCATATTATGT
>NZ_MUFF01000028.1:0-39177 GCF_001996105.1 Salinivibrio sp. IB643 | reverse complement strand
ATAAGCCAGTTGATTGTGGCGAGAACGAACAGCTTTCTAGATACGTGTTTTGACTGAAAAGTGAAGACACACCCAATTTTGCTTGGCGACCATAGCGCTTTGGACCCACCTGACTCCATGCCGAACTCAGTAGTGAAACGAAGCAGCGCCGATGGTAGTGTGGGGTCTCCCCATGTGAGAGTAGGACATCGCCAGGCTTTGATTACAATTGATTAAAGCAAAGAGATATAAGCCTTTAGTCATACAGAATTGGTGCGGAGTGGTAGTTCAGTTGGTTAGAATACCGGCCTGTCACGCCGGGGGTCGCGGGTTCGAGTCCCGTCCACTCCGCCACTACTTAGAAGCCCTGCTAAATTTAGTAGGGTTTTTTTGCTATTGACTAGGTTCGCCCTGCGGGCGAATGAGTCCCGCAGGATGGCCTGCCCGTGTCCGCAACCCCGGCCTCCCGCCACTACTTAGAAGCCCTAGCTGAAAAGCTGGGGTTTTTTGCGTTTAAGCCCCTGGATAGTGATGTTGGGGCTTTTTGGGTTATCGCATCGTATCGAGTAGGGCGTTGAGTAAAGGCTCTTTGGCGCGGGAAGCTTTACAACAAAGGCCTAGTTCGAGAGGTTGCACAATTTCTTGGCGTAAGCGCTCAACCTTATCTTTTACAGGGCTGTTATCAATCACCACGTCCGGCGCAACACCAATACCACAGCCTAATGCCACCATACTGACAATCGCCTCGTGACCCGCTATTTGTGCGTAGACGTTTGCCTCGATGCCTTTGCTGGCTAGCCACTGATCCGCGAGATCACGGGCTGTCCCTGCTTCGGGCAAAATCAAAGGTGTGTGTTGCCAGTCAATGGCTTGCAGATCAATGCCACTGCTGGCCATTGCCGGTGCGATAACTGATAAACTGACTGTATCAATGGGTTGAAAGACTAAACTTGACGACAAATACTTTGGTTTGGCGGCAATGGCAATGTCTGCACTATTGTCTTGCACCTTTTCTTCTGCCTGAGCGGGATCGCCGGTCAGCAGTTGTAGCTCGATATTTGGGTATTGCTGACGAAATCGCGCGAGGAGCTCCGGTAAATGGCTATAGCTGGCGGTGACCGAGCAAAAGAGCGTGAGTTTACCGCCGAGCAAAGAGGCATGTTCATTAATATTGGCTTTGGTGGTATGCCATAGTTGTAAGATTTCTCGCGCCACGGGTAATAACGTTTTTCCTGCGGGTGTTAAGGTAACGGCTTTGTTAGTCCGAATAAACAAGGGTTGACCGATGTCCCCCTCAAGCCGTTGAATAATCCGACTTAAGGCCGATGGGCTAGCATGCATGGCTTTTGCCGCACGGGTATAGCTTTTGGTATCACAGAGGTGAAGAAAACCCGTAAGTTGTTTGGTGTTCATGGTATCTTCTTGCTTTATTTGCAATGTCATGTTGTGAATATATCACTTTAGGCAATGTGACGGTTAAGGTAGTATCAAAATTAAGCGGTGAAAACACACCCAATCATGGATTCGAATCAATGGAGCACCCTATGGCGAACTACTTTAATACCCTGAATTTGCGTCAACAATTGGAACAATTAGGCGTTTGTCGATTTATGTCGCGCGATGAATTTGCCAACGAGGCCGAATTCCTCAAAGGTAAAAAAGTGGTGATTGTTGGCTGTGGGGCGCAAGGGCTTAACCAGGGTCTAAACATGCGTGACTCGGGTCTCGATGTGGCTTATGCACTGCGTCAGGCGGCGATTGATGAGAAGCGTCCTTCTTACCAAAACGCGGTCGATCATGGGTTTAAAGTGGGGAGCTATCAAGATGTGATCCCACAAGCGGATTTGGTGATCAATCTGACCCCAGATAAGCAACACTCCAACGTCGTAGAGACCGTCATGCCGTTGATGAAAGATGGCGCTGCGCTCGGTTATTCTCATGGCTTTAATATCGTCGAAGTGGGTCAGCGCATTCGTGAAGATATTACCGTCGTTATGGTGGCGCCTAAGTGTCCAGGTACCGAAGTGCGTGAAGAATATAAACGCGGCTTTGGTGTGCCGACGCTGATCGCGGTCCACCCAGAAAATGATCCTAACGGCGAAGGCTTTGAGGTTGCGAAAGCATGGGCAGCCGCAACCGGCGGTCATCGTGCAGGGGTGCTAGCGTCTTCGTTTGTGGCGGAAGTAAAATCAGACCTGATGGGCGAACAAACCATCCTGTGTGGCATGCTACAGGCCGGATCGGTTGTCTGCTATGAGAAAATGATTGCAGAAGGTGTTGAGCCGGGTTATGCGGGTAAACTTATTCAATATGGCTGGGAAACCATTACTGAAGCACTGAAGTTCGGTGGCATCACGCATATGATGGATCGCTTGTCCAACCCCGCGAAAGTAAAAGCCTTTGAGCTGTCGGAGTCGCTTAAGGAACTTATGCGTCCCCTTTACAACAAACACATGGATGACATTATCTCTGGCCATTTCTCCGCGACCATGATGGCCGATTGGGATAATGGCGATAAAGATCTTTTCACTTGGCGTGAGGAAACGGCACAGACCGCGTTTGAAAACTATCCCGAGTCAGATGCCAGTATCAGTGAGCAAGAATTCTTTGATAACGGTATTTTGATGGTTGCCATGGTGCGTGCTGGGGTCGAGCTTGCCTTTGAGGTCATGGTGTCATCCGGCATTGTGGAAGAGTCGGCGTATTACGAGTCATTGCATGAGTTGCCGTTGATTGCCAACACCATTGCACGTAAGCGTCTTTACGAAATGAACGTGGTTATTTCCGATACGGCAGAGTACGGTAACTACTTGTTTGCTAATGTGGCGACGCCATTGTTGCGCGAGCATTTTATGCCAACGGTGGGTGCGGATGTGATTGGCAAAGGATTGTCAGAAACATCTAATCAGGTTGATAACGCCACCGTGATTGAAGTGAATGACCGTATTCGTCATCACCCGATCGAATATATCGGTGAAGAGTTACGTGGCTATATGACCGATATGAAGCAGATCGCACTTGATAACTAATTACGCTTAATAGCTAACTGCGCCCGATAACTGACTGCCATCAGTTGAAATGATACGCAGAGATAAGCCTGGCCTGAGGGTCAGGCTTTTTGCGTTGATGCGATCGGTTATTGCTGGTTATCTTGCGATTGGCCGATCTTTGTTTCCATTTCTTCAAGCTTTGCTTCGAGCTCGGTGAGCTTTTGACGCGTGCGCAGTAATACCTGAGTTTGTACATCAAACTCCTCACGGCTTACCACGTCAAGCTTAGTCAGCTGGCCTTGAATGGCTTGGCGCACACGGCTTTCCATATCCGTGCCTAACTCTTTGACAGGCTGAGGCATGGCATCGTGAATTTGCTTGGCCATTTGCTCAAGTTTTTTCGGGTCAAACATGGAATACTCCTTTATTAACTGTCTTCATTCTATGTAAATACGTACAGCTTGTCGAAAGGATGACAAAAGAAAAGGGCCCGTAGGCCCTTAATAGGATGCATTAATGTGATGCACGATAGTCTTCATCGAGCTTATCAAGCTCATCGTCTTCGACAAACACAGGCAGCGGCTTGTGCTTGCTGGCCAGATAGGTATAAATCACTGGCAGAACGAATAGCGTAAATAATGTCCCGATGGCAAGACCCGCCACGATGACTATCCCGATGCTAAAGCGTTGTTCGGCACCGGCGCCGCTAGCAAACATAAGCGGGATAAGGCCTGCAATCATTGCCGCTGTTGTCATCAAGATCGGACGCAGACGAATTTTTGCAGCCTCTTTTACCGCATCCATTCGACTGGCTTGGTGATATAGCTGCTGCTCTTTGGCAACTTCACAGATCAAAATACCGTGCTTGGTAATTAGACCTATCAAGGTTATCAGCCCCACCTGCGAGTAGATATTCATCGATGACAGCCCCCACGCCAAAGCAATCAAAGCGCCACAAATCGCCAGAGGCACTGAGACCAAGATCACCAGAGGGTCGAGTAGCGATTCGAACTGAATCGCAAGCACTAAGTAAATAATCGCCAGCGCAAACAAGAAAGTTGCATACAGTGCACTGCCTTCAGTGACGTATTGACGCGATTCACCAAGATAATCGTGCTGATACCCTTTTGGCAGTTCTGCCGCTTTGCTTTCAAACCACTCTACGGCGGTACCCATGGTCACGCTAGGGGCAGCAACGGCACTAATCGTCGCGGCATTCAATTGATTAAAATGAGGTAACGAGCGCGGCTCGCCTGTCACTTCAATATCAATCAAAGAGCCGAGAGGTATCGAATCACCATTGGCAGCGCTCACGTAGTAGCTTTCGATCGACTCAGGGTTAAGGCGATATTTACGCTCAACTTGCGGGATCACTTCATACGATCGGCCGTCAAAGTCGATACGATTAATGTAGCCGTCGGCCATCATGGTCCCGATCGTCGTACCGATATCACGCATGGTGACGCCATACGACCCCGCTTTATCCTTATCAATATGGATATTCATGGTGGCGGAGTCGAAGTTAAGGTTAAGCTCGGAGTAAACGAAATTTGGGCTCGATTGCACTTCGCCCATGATTTCAGCGGTTACCTGATACAGGCTTTCGAAGTTATTGGGCGATGTCACCACAAATTGAATAGGCAAACCTGAGGAGGCGCCTGGTAATTCCGGCATTTCGAAGGTGGTGACATTCATTCCTGGAATATCCTTCACTTCATTCGCCATGCGTTTGACTACCTCAGACTGGCTCGCTTCCCGCTCGCTCCAAGGTTCTAATGAGGCGATACCAAAGGCTTGATTCGACTTAGGTACCCCGGAGAAGACTTGTGAGAAAGCCACTTCGGGTTGCTCGTCCAGTTTTTGGTTCACTTCCGCCATGCTATTTTGGATGTAATCCAAGTTAGCGGTGGAGGGCGCAGTACCCATCATGACCACCACGCCTTTATCCTCTGACGGAGCAAGCTCACTAGGAATAAAGCTAAACAGCACCGGCAGGGAAGCGAATACAATTACCGCAAACGTCACGATCACCGGACGGCGCTCCATCACCTTGCTGAGCATACGCGCATACTTATCTGTCATCCCATCAAGGAAGCGATGTACCGCTAACTCAAAACGACTTGGTTGCGCATTGGCTTTTAACAGGGTCGCACACATCACCGGCGAGAGCGTTAGTGCCACAATGCCGGACACAAATACCGCCCCAGCAAGCGTTAACGCAAACTCCTTAAACAGGGAGCCGGTGATCCCGCCCATCATGGCGATAGGAGCATAAACGGCTGCCAGTGTTAGCGTCATAGAAATAACGGGCACCGCTATCTCACGGGTACCAATGATGGCGGCACGGAATGGTGATTCACCTAACTTAATATGACGGTCGATATTCTCGAGCACCACAATGGCGTCATCGACCACCAATCCGATGGCCAGAACCATGGCCAGTAGCGTCATCAAGTTCAGTGAGAAGCCAATCATTTCCATCACTAGCGCTACACCAATCAGCGACAGCGGGATGGTAATGATGGGAATGATCACCGCGCGGAACGAGCCCAAGAAAAGAGTAATAACCACCAACACAATTAACGCGGCTTCGATGATGGTTTTGATTACCCCATTGATTGACTCATTGATCGCATTCGACGAGTCATACAACACGTTCATCTCGATGTTATTGGGCATGTTACGTTCCACTTCGGGCAACATGTCCGTCACGTCAGCAGCAATATTGATCGGGTTGGCTGAGGGGGTGGCGTTGATGGCCGCAACAACTGCCTCAGAACCATTGGCAAGCGCTCGGACTTGATCGTGACTTTTTTCTAGCGAGACGTTAGCAATATCGCCTAACCGCACGACGCGACCATCTTGCGTATCAACCACCAGTTTGGCTAACTCTTCCGGCGTTGAAACTTGCGTATCCGCACTGCCGTTGTAGACCATAAAGGTACCGGTAGCTTGACCGGTTGCCGATTGGTAGTTGTTGGCATCGAGTACTGATATGACATCAGTGGCACTTAGCTTAAAGGCTGCCATCTTTTCAGGATCAAGCCATATACGTAAGCCGTACTTCACTCCGCCATATAGGTCGACTTTTGACACGCCACCCACGGTAAACAATTGAGGTTTAACTACGCGCTCAAGATAATCGGTTATCTGGCTCGAGTCGAGTTCGGGCGAGGTAAAACCGATATACATGACGGCGGTTGTAGAGCCGGTCGACATGGATACGGACGGATCTTCTGATTCTGCTGGGAGCTGTGCCCTTACCGAATTAACTTTAGCCAGTATATCTGCCAAGGCGGCATTCGGATCGGTATTTAGCTTCATGTTGACCGTGATTGTCGATGATCCCAGCACCGAATCTGAGGTCATAAAGTCAATATTGTCAGCTTGGGCGACAGCTTGCTCGAGCGGGGTGGTAATAAAACCCTGAATCAAGTCAGCACTGGCACCATAATAGCTGGTTGTGATGGTGACCACGGTATTGGTCATCTCCGGGTATTCCCTAACTTGCAACTTAAATAAAGACTGCAAGCCGAGCAGCGCAATCAGAATACTGATTGACGCAGCTAGCACTGGGCGCCGGATAAAAATATCAGTAAAGCGCATCACATCCTCGTCTTACAATTGAGGTAATTGTTCTGGTGGAGTGAGAGCGTCGTTGTCGACGATTTTCACTTTAGAGCCATTGCTTAAGCGCACCTGGCCGGACGTAACAACCTGATCGCCAGGCTCTAGACCGTCGATAATGCGTGCTTGATGGCCACGACGCTCGCCGACTTTAAGGACTTGTTGATAAGCGCGCTTTTCTCCATCTTCTTCACGGATCACATACACACTTTCACCGTATAGATTGAAGTTAATCGCGGTTTGATCAATCACGATTTGCTTCTCAACCGTCGGCAAAACGATATCGGCGCGGGCGAACATCCCTGAGCGTAACTGGCCATCATTGTTGGGAATATTGGCTTCCACTTTAATCAGGCCGCTCTGACTGTTGACCGCAGGCTCGATAGCACTGATAGAGCCGATGAATTCTTTTTCAGGATAAGCATCGACTGTAATGCGTAATGCCTGGCTTAGACGGAGCTTCGAGATATCGGTTTGCGGCACGGTAAAGCGCAGTTTCATTACCGAGGTATCTTCTAGCCGAGCAATATCGGTACCTGGCTGTAGGTACTCACCCATAAATACATTACGCAGACCAACCACACCATCAAAGGGAGCTTGAAGGTTACGACGTGCAATGGTGGCTTCAAGCGCATTAATGTCAGCTTGTAAAGAA
The DNA here is from genome assembly GCF_001996105.1 of Salinivibrio sp. IB643. NCBI lineage: Bacteria > Pseudomonadati > Pseudomonadota > Gammaproteobacteria > Vibrionales > Vibrionaceae > Salinivibrio > Salinivibrio sp. IB643. The sequence continues at coordinate 31,926 of NZ_MUFF01000028.1, read as the reverse complement.
CGGTAATTCGCTTCAGCTTCATCCAATGCTTCTTTAGAAATCGACCCTTTAGTAAACAGTCCTTGATAACGTTTGAACTTGGCTTCTGCGGCGGGTAATCGTGCTTGCGTACTTGCCAAGTTGGCTTTTTCAACGCTAGAGTCGAGTTCAACCAGATTTTGCCCACGTTTAACGGTTTGGCCTGATTCAAAATTGATCACATCCACCACACCGGCAATTTGCGTGGTTAAGGTGATCCCTTGATTGGGCTCAACAAACCCGATGGCGTCCATGGTGGGTGTCCAGGGTTCAGCGTTAACGGTCACTGCCGTCACTGGGTGCGTCGGCTCTGGCATGTTTGCCATATACTCTGCAACCTTTTGCTGCTTAAACAGGTTAAAGCCAATCACACTGCCAAACAGCAGCAGTGCAAGGATAACCATAAAGAAAAACCATTTTTTCATCGAAGTAAGCTCCGAGCGTCGTTAGTGAAGAGAAATTGCATCCCAGCAAGCTTGGATCGCATCTGCGATAGCATAACTGTCTAGAGTTATAACACCCCGAACCTGTTTGCGAGCTAAACAAAAAACGGGTTCAAGCCCCAAGGTGATGAGCACCTCATCGTCCAGAGGCTTAAAGTGCTTTTGCCGCTTACCTTCCTGAAAGACTTGATAAAGATCAGAGAAGGCCTCTCGCTCTTGCTGGGTTTGTGACTGATCATCGCGTGGCAGGGCATCAAACTGGTCACGAGATAATAATAAGTGATCGCGTTGTAGCATCATGGTCCACGTGTTGCGCCATAACCGCTCAAATTGATCTTTTAGGGTTGGTTCATCCTTTACCCCCTGTTGAATATGGGTCGCACATTGCATCATAAGGTGCATAGACAGTTGACGAAGCAAGTCTTCTTTATCGTTAAAATAGCGATAAATGGTGCCGGCGGCCACTTGCGCTTGGGTGGCGACCTGATGCATTGAGACCTTGTCGAGTCCACGCGTGGCAATCAGTTGCTCTGTCGCCGCGAATATTTGCGTACGTTTGTCCATTGATGATGAACTCACTACTGAATGAACATTCATTCATTTTAGAGTGAATTTTGTGCGTATGACAAGCACAAATTATAGCAAGCTTGTTGAGCCTTGCTTGGGTGAGATAGACATCAGTAAGATTCCTTCTACAATGCCCTCTCAGCCATTAACGAGGTGCCGCCATCATGAAGCTTAATCCTGCGCAATCGGATGCAGTCCGCCATATTTCTGGCCCCTGTCTGGTGTTAGCTGGCGCAGGCTCGGGAAAAACACGCGTGATTACGCATAAGATCGCCTATTTGGTTCAACAATGTGGCTATAAAGCGCGTTATATTGCCGCGGTGACTTTCACGAACAAAGCGGCACGAGAGATGAAAGAGCGCGTGGCACAAAGCTTGGGTAAGCAAGAATCGCGCGGCTTGATGGTGTCAACCTTTCATACCTTGGGCCTGAATATTATCCGCCGAGAATACAAAACCTTGGGGTTAAAAGCGGGCTTTTCGTTGTTTGATGATCAAGACCAATTAGCGCTACTTAAAGCTCTGACCGAACAAGAGCTAGATAATGATAAAGACCTGCTGCGTCAATTGGTGCACACCATCTCCAACTGGAAAAATGCCATGTTGGGACCCGATGAAGCGCTGGCGCAAGCACAAGGTGAGCGGGACCAGTTATTTGCCGCCTGCTATGCGCGCTATCAAAAACAAATGCGGGCTTATAACGCGCTCGATTTTGATGATCTTATCTTGATGCCGGTGGCGCTACTTAGCCAAAACCAAACCGTGCGTGAGCGTTGGCAAGCACGTATTCGCTATTTATTGGTCGACGAGTATCAAGATACCAACACCAGCCAGTATCAATTGGTGAAGCTGCTGGTGGGTGAGCGATCACGCTTTACCGTGGTAGGGGATGATGACCAATCGATTTACTCCTGGCGAGGCGCTCAGCCGAAAAACCTGGTGTACTTACAACAAGACTTTCCGCGTCTGCATGTGGTGAAGTTGGAGCAAAATTACCGCTCAACCAGTCGAATACTGCGTGCAGCCAATATCTTGATAGCCAATAATCCCCATGTGTTCGAAAAAACGCTATTTTCTGCCTTGCCCGATGGCGACATGCTCAAAGTGCTGACTGCCAATAACGAAGAGCATGAAGCGGAACGTGTGGTTGGGGAACTGATAGGCCACCGTTTTTTAGGGCGTACGCAATACAAAGATTACGCGGTCTTATACCGTGGCAATCACCAATCGCGTTTGATTGAAAAAGCCCTGATACAAAATCGTATCCCATATAAAATATCAGGCGGCACGTCCTTTTTCTCGCGCGCCGAAATTAAAGACATCATGGCCTATTTGCGCTTGTTGACCAACCCAGATGACGACAATGCGTTTTTGCGCGTAGTGAATACGCCGCGACGCGAAATTGGCCCGGTGACATTAGAAAAACTCGGCAGTTATGCCAATCAGCGCGGCAAGAGCTTGTTTGCGGCAAGCTTTGAGTTAGGCCTGACCCAGCATTTATCTGGGCGAGGCCTGGCGGCTCTACAAGCGTTTACGCGGTGGATTGTTGAACTGTCTGATCAGGCTGAGCGGGGCGATACCGTGTCCGCGGTACGATCACTGTTGCGAGATACACAGTATGAAGATTGGCTGTATGAGAGTTCCTCCAGTCCCAAAGTAGCAGAGATGCGGATGAAAAACGTCTCACAGCTTCACAGTTGGATTGTCGCTGATCTTCAGGGGGACAACCCAGATCAGGTTGAACGAAGCCTGCGAGAAGTGGTTCAGCGCCTGACGCTGCGTGACATGATGGAACGTGGCGAAGATGATGACGAGGCTGACCAAGTACAGCTGATGACGTTGCACGCATCGAAAGGGCTAGAATTTCCATACGTGTATTTGATCGGTATGGAAGAAGGCTTGTTGCCTCATCAATCGAGTATTGATGAAGATAATATCGACGAAGAGCGGCGTTTAGCTTACGTCGGATTGACCCGTGCGCAAAAGGCGCTGACCTTTGTCGTTTGCAAAGAAAGGCGTCAGTTTGGCGAGCTTATCAAGCCACAACAAAGCCGTTTTCTCGACGAATTACCGTTTGATGATCTTGAGTGGGAGTCGCAGAAAAAACCTGTGTCTCAAGAAGAGAGAATGGAAAAAGGGCAAGCGGCGATCGCTAACTTAAAAGCCATGCTCGATAAAAACAAGTCACCCTAAACACAGCCTTGCTCAATAAGTAACGCCGCGAAGGCGGCGTTATTGTCAAACGATTGATGCGCGGTGCTATTAGAGTGCGTCGAGCATGTGCTCGATAGCCGCGACGATTTCATCATCCGAGCAGTCCATACAGGTGCCTTTGGCAGGCATCGCATTAAAACCGTTGATTGCATGTTTGGTTAGTGTTTCCATGCCTTTATCAACACGTGGGCCCCAAGCGGCGGCATCACCGGTTTTGGGGGCGCCAGCTGCGCCAGTGCTGTGACAGGCTGTGCAGTAAGTATTATAGACCTGGTCACCGCTACGTGGGCCAGTTGGCTCTGCTGCCGCCGTTTGCGTGGGGGCTTCTCCATCAATATACACGTCACCCACAGGTGCAATGCGCTCGGCGATTGCGGCTTTTTCTTGTTCAGACACTTCTAATGCTTGCGCAGCAGAAGCAAATAGTAGGGCTGCTACCGAGGCAACCATAATACGACCTAGACTTTTTCCCTTTGCGCTCACAATGACACTCCCACATTACTGGTGGCTTAACGCCTTTTTTATCTTATTTGCCGCCAACCTTAAGGGGTGAATCAATCTAGAGTGATTCGGTTGCGGCCTGTCAGTCTCGTCTCAACGGATCTGCCAACCTCGCTAGGTTAACCCCGTGTAAAGATTAGGTGATTATAGCGCTTTAGATTGTTACGTTAAACCGTTATAGTAGAGACCTCACTGACGATTTCTACGCGATTTGTTGAAAAAGAGACCAGTCAGTAAAAAAATTAAAAAAAATGCTAGACGGCTGGTGGTGATATCCGTAATATTCGACACCGCCAACGGGGCAAGCGCCCGTAGCTCAGTTGGATAGAGTGTTGGCCTCCGAAGCCAAAGGTCACAGGTTCAAATCCTGTCGGGCGCGCCATTCCGGGATAGGAATATGGCAGAAAATCAGTGGTGGCTGTAGCTCAGTTGGTAGAGCCCTGGATTGTGATTCCAGTTGTCGCGGGTTCAAGTCCCGTCAGCCACCCCATTATTTTCGCACTAAGCGATATGTCGGTGAATAGCGCAGTTTGGTAGCGCATCTGGTTTGGGACCAGAGGGTCGGGGGTTCGAATCCCTCTTCACCGACCACTATTACAAACCCTAGCCTAATGGCTGGGGTTTTTCATTTATATCTGTTCGCCGAGTGCAGAGGGTCGGGGGCCGGAAGCCCGGTCGCATCGAATCCCTCTTCACCGACCACTATTATAAACCCTAGCCTGACGGCTGGGGTTTTTTCGTTTATGCCTTTTCCTCTTTCTTCTCTGTTTCTCTCCTCTGTTTCCTTGTGCCGATTCGCTGATATAGACAATAAAAATGCAGAAATTAGAGCGCTATCAAGGTTTAGCGAGATAAAAAGTCATCAATTGGTCATAAATTCACAACTGATCGATACAGCTGCTATACCTGCCTTTACTAAGGATAAAAAACTACTTAATAAGTAACTTATAACTTATACAGTGTGTCAGTCATTTATAAATCAGTCATTATCACTACTGATATTATGTGGCTGTTAATTCAGATGGCTTTATTCTATGCGTGATTTGCTTTAAAACAGATGGAGTGGGAATAGCTTATATCTTTATGATATGAAGTGTGTTTTGTGTCTTGCCGCCGGGCAAGTGCTGGTAGTTAGATGAATGAATATCCGAGATGATTAGGCCTTTATGGTGTTTTCTTCTGTGATGTTGATTTTTTGTGAAATATTTGCCAGATTGGAATCGCATCTCTCCAAGGCGAGGCAGCCCCTTGTTTTGGTTAGCACGTTGATCGTCACCTTTGACGATATCAAGGATGAAAAATGTCACTGCTAGAAGTTAATAACCTCCGAATAGAGTACCCGTCTCGCCATGGTGTCCACGCGGCCGTGACCTCGCTGTCATTAACGATTGAGCGTGGTGAGATTGTCGGCGTGGTCGGTGAGTCCGGCGCAGGTAAATCAACCGTTGGAAATGCGGTGATTGATTTACTTAGCCCTCCAGGACGCATTGCCAGTGGCGATGTGTACCTCGATGGTCAAAAAATATCGGGCCTGACACCCAATCAAATGCGCAAAGTGCGTGGCGATAAGATTGGCTTTATTTTTCAAGATCCCATGACCTCGCTGAACCCGTTATTTACCGTCGAGCAACAGCTGACAGAAACGATAATAACCAACCTTAATCTGACGTCCCAGCAAGCCTATCAGCGTGCGATAAGCCTGATGGAGCAAGTCGGGATCCCAGAGCCTGAGTTGCGTATTAAGCAGTATCCGCATCAATTTTCTGGTGGGATGCGTCAGCGCGTGGTGATTGCGGTCGCATTGGCCGGTGAGCCAGATTTAATTATCGCTGATGAGCCAACGACAGCATTGGATGTTTCGATTCAAGATCAAATTCTCAATTTGATTCGCGATTTATGCCAGCAGAAAAATGTGGGTTGTATGTTAGTGACCCACGATATGGGCGTAGTGGCGAATGTGACCGATCGTGTCGCGGTCATGTATCGAGGTGACTTAGTTGAACTCGGCACCACACAGCAAGTGTTGGGCGATCCGCAACATCCTTATACCCAAAGTTTAATCTCCGCCGTGCCACGTTCCGATATCAAACTGGATCGTTTTCCTTTGGTGAATTACATCGAAGAAGCAGGCGAAACCCTTGAGCTGGATGTGAAGAACCACTGGCTAGGACAAAGCCAAGACCAACGCGCTTATTCTGGCCCCTTGTTACAAGTAAAGGACGTCTCGTTGCGATTTGTGACCAAGGATTCGTTTTTTGCCAGCCGTCGCGAATATGTCCAAGCCTCGGACCACGTCAGCTTTGATATTGTTGAAGGGGAAACTTTTGGTCTGGTCGGCGAGTCAGGCTCCGGGAAGTCAACCATCGCTCGGGCGATTACCGGGCTGTATCCGCCCAATACCGGCCAGATTATTTTTGAAGATATCGATTTGACCGCGATAAAAAGTGAGCGAGCCCGTCGTCCAATCCGTCGTCAAATGCAGATGGTGTTTCAAAACCCCTATTCATCCATGAACCCGCGGATGAAGATTTATGACATTATCGCGGAGCCGATTCGCTTTCACCGCTTGGCAGAAAGTGAGTCGCAAATCCGTCAAATTGTCGGAGACTTGCTCGATCACGTGGGATTGGGCCGTGGTGCTGGGATCAAATATCCGCATGAGTTTTCTGGTGGCCAGCGTCAGCGTATCTCGATTGCCCGCGCACTGGCGACGCGACCACGGTTGCTGATTTGTGACGAGCCAACCTCCGCGTTAGATGTCTCTGTTCAGGCTCAGATCTTAAATCTGCTTAAAGATCTGCAAGACGAGCTCAATCTGACCATGTTATTTATCAGCCATGATTTACCGGTGATTCGTCAAATGTGCGATCGCATTGGGGTGATGCGTAAAGGTCAGCTACTTGAAGTCGCTCCAACCGAGCAACTGTTTACTGACCCACAACATGAATACAGCCGTCATCTTATCTCATTAATGCCTGAGTTTAAGGGAATAAGCACAGAAGGTTTGCAACCGGCATAGCGTGCTATGTCGACGCGGCCAAGGGCCGCACCGTATCTATGATGCAAACACAGCAGGGGGCAACCCCTACGCATAAAGGAGCTATGCAATGAAAACAATGAAGAGCAAGATTGCCGTGGCGCTTATGGCCGCCGGCCTGAGCTTTAGTGCTGCCGCTGCCGACATTACAGTGGCTTATGACGCGGATCCCGTTTCTTTGGATCCGCATGAGCAACTGTCTGGTGGTACCTTACAGCTATCACACATGGTCTTCGACCCCTTGGTCCGCTTTACCCAAGAGATGGACTTCGAGCCTCGTCTTGCCACCTCGTGGGAGCGTATCGACAATCAAACCGTGCGTTTCAACCTTCGCGAAGGGGTCACTTTCCACTCCGGTAACCCATTTAGTGCTGATGACGTTGTTTGGACGTTTGATCGTTTGAAATCTTCGCCGGATTTTAAAGGGATTTTCACCCCAATCGTTGACATCAAAAAAGTCGATGAGCACACCGTTGATGTGGTCACCGACGGCACCTACCCACTGGTAGAAAACGTGATGACCTACGTGTTCCCCATGGATAGCAAATTCTATAGTGGTGAGACCGAAGACGGACGCGACAAATCTGAGCTGAAGAAAAATGGTTCAACGTATGCATCAACACACTTGTCAGGCACAGGGCCGTACGTGGTCGACGAACGTGAACAAGGCGTAGTGGTTGAATTTGACCGTAATGAGAATTACTGGGACAAAGACAGCGTAGGCAATGTCGACAACATCACGCTGCGTCCGATCAAAGAAGATGCCACCCGTGTCGCGGCACTGCTATCGGGTGATGTCGATATGATCGCCCCTGTATCGCCTAACGATTATCGTCGCATCGATCGCTCTGATAATTTGCAGCTGGTGACCATGCCTGGTACACGCGTGATTACCTTCCAAATGAACCAAAGTGTGGTGGATGAATTTAAAGACCCGCGTGTCCGTCAAGCGGTGGCGTATGCGGTCAATAACGAAGGCATCGCGCAAAAAATCATGAAAGGCGCCGCGACACCGGCAAGCCAGCAAAGCCCAGTCGGTTATGCGGGTTACAATGCCGATCTCGCGCCGCGTTATGACTTGGCGAAAGCGAAAAAGTTGATGGAAGAAGCCGGTTATCCTGATGGTTTTTCTGTCACCATGATTGCCCCCAATAACCGCTATGTGAATGATGAAAAAATCGCTCAAGCGGTATCCGCGATGATGGCGAAAATCGGCATCAAAGTGGATTTACAGACCATGCCAAAAGCGCAGTACTGGCCTGAGTTTGATAAGTGTGAAGCCGGTATGCAAATGATCGGCTGGCACCCAGATACGGAAGATTCGGCTAACTTTACCGAGTTCCTCACCATGACCCGCAACGCTGATACGGGTAAAGGGCAGTATAACTGCGGCCATTACTCGAACAGTGAAGTGGACAAACTGGTACTCGATGCGAATTCAGAAACGGATCTGGAAAAACGTAACGCGATGCTGCAAAAGGTCGAGAAAATCTTGTATGACGATGCGGCATTCCTTCCTCTGCACTGGCAAGATCCGTCTTGGGCAGCCAAAAATAACGTTAACATCAAACCGATCGTTAACGGTATGAACTTCCCTTACTTCGGCGATTTAGTGGTCGAGTAATGGATTGACACAGGGCCCCAATCCTGGGGCCTTGATTACCCAATCGCTTAGAGGCACACATGGTAACGTTTTTAGTCAAACGTCTGGTACAGGCACTGATTGTGATGTTTGTCATCAGTCTGGTGGCGTTTGCTATCCAAGACAACCTTGGCGACCCCTTGCGGGAGCTGGTGGGACAATCAGTATCAGAAGCAGAGCGCGATGCGCTGCGCGATGAAATGGGACTCAATGATCCCTTTATAACCAAATATACTCGCTTTGTCGGTCAGGCCCTACAAGGTGATTTAGGCAATTCTTACTTCTTTAAACGACCGGTTGTCGATGTCATTTTAGATAAACTGGGCGCCACTTTAGAGCTGGTGGTCGGTGCGGCGTTGATCATCGTGGTGGTGTCGATTCCACTTGGTGTGTACGCCGCTATCCATCCCAAAAGTATACTTACCAAGATTATCATGGGCTTTAGTATCGTAGGGATTTCGATTCCCGTGTTCCTGACGGCAATCATGCTGATGTACGTCTTTTCCATTGAGCTTGGCTGGTTACCTTCCTATGGGCGAGGGGAAACGGCCAATTGGCTAGGTTGGGAGTCTGGCTTTTTCACCCTAGACGGCCTTGCGCACTTAGTATTACCCGCCGTGTCATTGGCCTCTATCATGTTGCCGCTATTTATTCGCTTGGTGCGTTCTGAAATGCTGGAAGCGTTGGGCACTGAATATGTCAAATTTGCGCGTGCGAAAGGGCTCCCCGAAAATAAGGTTTATTATCAGCATGCATTGAAAAACACCATGTTACCTGTGGTGACTGTAGGCGGAGTGCAAATCGGCACCATGATTGCCTATACCATTTTGACAGAAACCGTGTTTCAGTGGCCAGGAATGGGCTTTCTCTTTCTTGAAGCGATCAACCGTGTCGATACACCTCTGATTACTGCCTATGTCATTTTCGTCGGATTAATCTTTGTCGTCACCAATACATTTGTCGACTTACTGTATGGCCTGATTAATCCCACGGTTAACATTACCGGTAAGGAGGCGTAAGCGATGACACAAGCACATACCACCCCAAGTCGCTGGCAACGCTTTTTGGCCTCAGATTTCCTCTATCACTTTAAGCGTGACAAGGTGGCGATGGCCAGTTTTGCCATTTTTATGGTTTTTCTCCTACTGGCTGTGTTTGCGCCTTTGGTGGCGCCAACCAATCCTTATGATTTGATGTCGATTGATATCATGGACTCAGAGTTACCGCCTGCTTGGATGGAATGGAGCGATCCTCGCTTCTTATTAGGGACGGATAACCAGGGCCGAGATATCTTATCCACTATGATTTATGGCCTGCGTATCTCTCTGACCATTGGCCTATGTGCGGTGGGATTACAGCTCATCTTAGGGACAATCATAGGACTGAGTGCGGGGTACTTTGGCGGACGGGTAGATAGCTTCTTTATGCGGATTGCAGATATTCAACTGTCTTTCTCTACCATGATGGTGGCGATCATTGTGTCTGCGATTTTTAAAGCCAGCTTTGGTAGCGAGTTTTATAGTCAATATGCGATCTTGATGCTGGTGGTGATTATTGGGATTGCCGAATGGCCGCAATATGCGCGTACTATTCGTGCCTCTGTACTGGCGGAGAAGAAAAAAGAATATGTTGAAGCGGCGCGTGTGATGGGGTTTCGATCACCGCGTATTATGTTCCGGCACATTCTTCCCAACTGTCTGTCTCCGATCTTGGTGATTTCAACGGTTCAAGTGGCTAACGCGATTATGTCAGAAGCGGCGTTATCGTTTTTAGGCTTGGGTATGCCTGTCGATCAGCCGTCTTTGGGCTCATTAATTAGTATTGGCTTTAATTACATTTTCTCTGGTTCGTGGTGGATAACGGTCTTTCCTGGTATTGCCTTAGTGCTGCTGGTGTTGGTTATCAACTTGCTGGGTGATTGGCTCAGGGATGTGTTTAACCCCAAAATTTATAAAGGATGAGAAAAATGGCTGCGTACGCAGCCATTTTTGTTCGTACCTAACAGCTTGAGAATCGTCAGCTTGAGTCATTGTACGACTTTGCTTAAGCTGATGAACATTAAGTGTCGAAGGGAGTAAATCATGGGGCGGTGGCGAGGTCTGGTTGTCACGCTAATGGCAACGTGGGGAATGATATCCTCAGTGAATGCAGCGCAAACACCTTGTGCGATTATCGACAATCAGCAAGGTTGGCCGATCATTGGTGAAAAATGCGATATTGGCAATGGGCTGTGGGGTGATCAGTCTCCTGACCCGCAAAGTTCAGCATTTTGGGTCCAGTGCGGTGCCACAAACGGGGTGCCATCACGTCAGTTTCATCAAACATTGCGCCAAGGTTTGCCGGATTTACCCTTTCAAGTGCAAGTCCGCGAAGGGCGTGGTCGTTGTTTAATTGGTCCGTATCAGGCTCTCGATGTCGCCAATGTGGTGCTTAAACGTGTACGCATGTTTGGTCCGACACGCCAAGCGGTGTTGCGCCAAACCCGTCAACCCCTATCTCAGCCTGCAGTCATACGCTTGCCGCCACTGGCGGAGACAAAAGCGTCTACTCTGCCAGAGACAAGCGGAAAAGCAGCCCAATCCGAAGCCGCCTTCAATTTGAGCCACTTTGGTTTACCTGAGCCTGAGCAAGGTGAGAAACAGTATACGGAAAAAGGGATGAGCTGGGGGCGGCTACCTTATGCGAAGGCGGAACCGCGTTGTCAGCAAGAAGGAATGGTACTTGCGTCCAAGCAGGACTTAACCCAGGTCGCCCAAGCCACCGATCAATTACCGATGCGTTTACCTTACTGGGTACAAGGCGCCCAGGGTGTTGATGCCAATACCGGCACGGTGGTCACGCGTAATCAAGTGGCAGCGCTCAATGTATTGTGTAAAAAAGGATAGCGAGTCGGCAAACTGGGGTTAGCTTTGATAGTAAGGTTAACCACAGAAGCGATACGTGATGGCATCGCATCGACAAAAACGCCCCATTTTATGATGGGGCGCTTTTGTTACTGTCAGGCGTATTATGCTGCGGGCGGACGCTCGGGCAGTGCCATTTTTAAGGCGGTGCGCGAGATATCGCTGGCCGCTTGTCCTTGGTTGAGTTTATCTAACACATCGGCAAGGTAGGCATAATCACTGACATCAGTACGGTATTCGAGTGCTTGCTCAAAGTGGCTGCGCGCATCTTGCCATTTGCCTGCTTGCATCAGCAGCTGGCCCAGCGCGCTGTGAACAACCGGATTATGGCTATCGCGGGTTAGCAACTCTTCTAGCATGACCACGGCCGGATAACTGTCGGGTAAGTTGAGCGTAGGGATCAGTGCAATCAAGCGATCATCGGGCCGCTTTTTCAAGGTTTCACGCAATAAGATGTAGGCTTCAGAATCGGCATTTCGCGCCGACAAATGATGCACTAATCCAGCGAGCAGTACGGGTTGGTTACGTTTGGCCTTCGGCAGTTGGTTCCAATGCGCAAGCAGCCCTTCTGCCCCTTTCTGACTGGCAACATGCGACATAACGCCAAGCTCGGCACGCTCATACAATACGTCAAGTTGTTCACTATTGAGCAGTTGTGCTTTTTTTAGCGTTGGAAGAAGGTTGAGTAACGCTGACCAGTCTTCTAATTGGATATAGGTCTCTTTCAACAGGGACAGCATCACAGGGTTGCGTGGGTGTTGGCGTTTTATTGCCCGCAGTGAGGCCAATGCTTGCTCATACTGCCCGCTTTGGCTGTGTAACTGGGCGCGAGTGAGGGCGAGCGCTAAACTGTTGGCATTGATATCGGCGGCGTGTTGTAGGTACTGATCCCGCGCATGTAAATCTTGGCGTTGTTGTGCCGCTTCTGCGGCGGCGAGCAAGTTGTGCATGGGAGCATCACTGTGTGAGCGCGCTTTAGCGAGGAGCTTTTCCGCCTTTTTCCACTCGCCCTCGCGTAATCTCATTAAGCCAGTCTGGGTCTGCTGGCGAGCTTTACGCTGTTTCCGGCCGGATAACCAACCACTGGCAGTACTGCTCATCGAAAAGAGTTTTCTTAGCACCCACTCTAGGGCCCAGAGCACTGCAATGAGCGCGGCGATGAGCACTAAGAGGGTTGTAACGCTCATTTCAATGGTTTGCTGGGCCGCTGAAATGAGCACGTAGCCTTGGTGACCAGCCAGTTGTGGACCAACCACCAAGCCTGCCGCTAAAACGAGGACAAGTAACAGCAGTCGTATCATGATTGGCCTCCTGTTAGCGGTGCAATATCTCGGCGCAATCGGGTATCAATCTCATCACTGACGAGTGTTTGGCTGCTGAGCTTTTGCGGAAGGTCGACCCCAATGCGCTGTTCGTTCAGGGCGTTGAGTTGCTCAACAAAACGGCGGGTGGCGTTAGCATCCTGATTATAAAAGCGCAGCGCCCAGTCTTGGGCCATGCCAAGTGCTTCATGATAGAGGGTGTCATTCCCTTGATAGACAGCCCGCATGGCTTGATCGAGCTTGCTTTTTAGGTTCTCTTGCAAATAATAGCTTTGTGTCGGCGAGAGCAGTGGCACCACATTACCGTCGCGTTTGCGGTAGGTAATGAAATCATCAACAAATCCTTTCAGTGAGGTGGTCAGGTTTACTTGCCAATCGTTGACCGACTCGCTCACCACCGGAGCTTGCGTTTCCTCTGCCTCAGGGATCACGGCGCTGGCAAGGGGTAAGTCCTCGACTTGTCGTTGCATACTCGTCAAGCGCAATACTATGCCATCTTTATCCACCCGCTTGACCGCTTTTAAAGCCGTTATATCGTCAGCTAACGCTTGGCGAATCGGTACCAACGACGGGTCGTTGAGCTGGGCAATGCGATGATCTGCCGCTTCCATCAGCGCTGTGGCGCTTTGCGCATCGTGCTCAAGCCACACTTTGCGCCCTGCCATACGAATTAAATAATCCGCTTCCGCAAGTAACCAATCGTTAGGTCGGCGGCCTTTCACATCGGCCATTGCCTTTTGCAGACTCTTCAGGCTGCTATCTTGTTGATTAAGTCGTGTTGTAGTGGCGTCCTCAAGTTGCTCTCTCGCTTTTTCAGCGGCTTTTTGTTGCTGGCTAAGGGATTGTTCAAGGTTAGCAATTTGAGATTGTTGCGCCGATACTGTGTTTTGTAAAACAGTCGCTTGCTGGTGCCCATGATAGAACACCCATCCACTCGAGCCGAGTGCTATCGCGATAGCAATCGCGCCAAGAACAATACCGCCACGTCCCCCTGATGATGTGCTTTTTTTTGCTGTTTTCCCTGATGAGGAGGCATCCGTGGCGTGTGTCTTGGGTGACGAGGGCGTCGTAGCCTTGTTTGATTTGGTTTTGTTGTCAGTCATCCGAAAGTCCCGTTTTACTTAACCTGAGCAGCGTGTGAACTAGGGCTGAATTGGCCACGCTGTCAACGGTCGTAATCGTTTCAAAATCGAGCCCTGTGGCTTGATCTTGAATCCTTTTACTGGGCACCAGTATACGGCATTGGCGCAGCCAGTGCTGTCCGCTTAATGTGATAAGTTGATCAAAGTAGGCTAATTGTTGGCCACTGGTGATCACCACGGTGTCGATAGTGTCTTTAGGCCAGCTTACTACTTGCGATACTAAAGGCTCAATGGCCCATTGTCGCCAATAGGTCTCGCAATAGTGAACTTGCGCGCCTTGATCGCTGAGTGTTTTTGCCATCATATCGCGGCCGCTGTCACCGCGAAGAATCACCACCTGCGCCCCCTTTACCGCCATAAATGGAGCCAGTGCTAGCATGCCCTCACTGTCTTCGCGGACCGGGTATTGGACAGTCTGGCCGCAGACGGCTTGCCACTCATGAGCAGTGCGTTGCCCAACGGCAACATAATGACAATCACTGGGCCAGGCCATCTCCTGGCGTTGCAATGCCTGATGCGCAAAGGCCACGGCGCGTGGGCTCACTGCGACTAAGATGCTGTCAGCAGGCAGTGAGCCGAGCAAGGAGGCGAAGGTTGGTAAGTCTCGCCCCGGCGCAAAACTAAGTAGCGGGCAGGCGATCGCCGCCAGCCCTTGTTGGGTAAGCTGATCGACTAACTCACTGCAGTCTGGCTCGGGGCGAACAATAACCGTGGTCATGCGTCGTCTTGATAAAGTTTATCCAGAATTTGGCGCGCACCTTGAGCGAGAAGCTGCTCGGCTAAATCTGTCCCTAGTGCTTCCCCTTTCTCTAATGGGCCGGTGATTTCGGCACGTAAGATGGTCGAGCCATCCGGTTCGCCCACTAATGCGCGCAACCAAATTTTGTCGCCTTGAATTTCCGAATAGCTGCCAATAGGCACTTGGCATCCGCCTTCAAGACGATTATTCATCGCGCGTTCACAAAGTACACGTTGTGTGGTGCTGGCATCAGAAAGGGGGGCCAATAAGGTCCGAATACGTTCATCATCCAGTCGACACTCGATACCCACGGCACCTTGCCCAACCGCGGGCAAGATGACTTCTGGTGGAATTTCATTACGTATGCGTTCATGTAAACCTAACCGTTTTAACCCAGCGGCGGCGAGAACGATCGCATCATACTGACCATCATCCAATTTCCCTAAGCGGGTGCCGACATTGCCGCGTAAGGTATTAATGATCAGATCCGGACGACGTTCACGTAGTTGTGATTCGCGGCGCAGGCTAGACGTGCCGACGACAGCCCCTTCGGGTAAATCATCAATGCTGTTGTAATGGTTAGAGACGAAAGCATCGCGTGGGTCACCGCGCTCACAGATGGTGACCAATCCCAGCCCTTCTGGAAACTCAACCGGGACATCTTTCATCGAGTGCACGGCAATATCCGCGCGGCCGTCAAGCATTGCTTGTTCAAGCTCTTTAATAAACAAGCCTTTACCACCGATTTTAGCGAGGGGCGTGTCCAGAATCACGTCACCTTTAGTGACCATAGGCACGAGCTCGACGGTCAAGCCAGGATGGGAAGCTTCGAGTGCTTCTTTAACAAATTCCGCTTGCCAGAGCGCCAAAGGACTTTTGCGTGTGGCAATGCGCACGGGTGTTGAGTACATGGTGTTGCTTCCTTCTTGATTCATAACCACCATCGTATCATTGCCATTGGGTGGCTCGTAATAGTCGTCAATCGCTTTCGAGATTTATGATGGGCTTATCGTCATATAGGTGAAAAAATGTGATCGATAGCGTATTATTTGCGCAAATAGTGAGATCGTTGGGCGGCAAAAAGTGAAAGTTACGACTAAGGCAGTAGAGCGTAAAAGTTGATATTGGTCTCAAAAAGCGCCTATAGTGCGTCACGAATCTCACCACACAGGCATCGGGGTTATTGACTTTACCCGACTTGTCGAGAGTGTTACATTGATCACGTTTTGTTATCTGCAATTGGGCGGATACGGTGAAGACAGTAACGTCGACCTGTTGACCGGGATGT
Organism: Salinivibrio sp. IB643; assembly: GCF_001996105.1. Taxonomy (NCBI): domain Bacteria; kingdom Pseudomonadati; phylum Pseudomonadota; class Gammaproteobacteria; order Vibrionales; family Vibrionaceae; genus Salinivibrio; species Salinivibrio sp. IB643. The sequence goes on along the minus strand of NZ_MUFF01000028.1, from coordinate 16,111 downwards.
CAACGAATCTGGATGATTGCCTTGCAAACATACGTACAACAGCAAACTGAGCGCATAGAGGCGTTTAACCGCGTGAGAATGGATCGCGCGCGGTCAGCAATGAGTCGTCAAGCTCAAGCCATTTTTGATGTGCTGCCAGTGCTTTTACATCTCAACCACCCCGCATTGCCCGGGTTTTGTGGCGACAGTGTGCCTTTTGGTATCGCTGATTATCAGCTTGACGAGACACAACGAGAGTTTGTCTCTGACTGTCTGATCCACTCAAAGACGCGCTTCTCCTCTTTAACTGCATGCGTTGATGAACGTCGTCGTCATCCGATTAAAGGCATGTATACCATGGGCAGTACCGGCTCGATGGGACAAAGCCTCACCAGTGATCTGGATATCTGGGTATGCATTGATGCTGCCGTCACCACCGCCCAGCGTGATAAACTCGATGCCAAGTGCATGGCGATTTCCGAATGGGCGCTAAACCAAGGGGTTGAAGCCAACTTCTTTTTAGTGTGTGAAGGGCGGTTCCGCCATCACCTCAGCCAAACCATGACCAGTGATAACTGTGGTACCAGTCAGCACTTCTTGTTGCTTGACGAATTTTATCGTTCGTCAATGCGTGTTGCGGGGCAAAAGTTGCTTTGGTACATGGTCCCGCCAGAAATGGAAGGCTGTTACGACGACTATGTCGATACCTTGGTGGCAGACCATGGTCTTGACCGACGTGATTGGGTTGATTTTGGCGGCCTGCCGACCATCCCGGCGGAAGAATACTTCGGCTCGAGCTTGTGGCAGCTTTATAAAAGTATCGATTCACCGTATAAATCGGTACTCAAAGCGATATTACTTGAAGCGTACTCGTGGCAGTACCCTGGCACCCAACTACTAAGTGTTGATGGTAAGCGCCGCTTTTATGCCGGCTGGGTTGATGTATACCAGTCCGATGCGTATTACCTGATGTTGGAAAAAGTGACGCGCTACCTCGAGTCAATTGGCGACGCCCGCCGCTTAGACCTTGTCCGTCGCTGTTTTTATCTCAAAACCCATGAAAAATTAACGCAGTCACCGTCGACCGGTTCAGTGGCATGGCGGCGTGACGTGCTGCGTCTATTGGCTCATGAGTGGGGCTGGGACGAGCAGGCGTTGACGTATCTGGATAACCGTCGTCACTGGAAGGTTGAGGAAGTGCAGTACGCACACAACGAGCTGCTTGATGCGTTAATGCAAAGCTATCGTAATTTGATTCGCTTTGCGCGCCGCAATGACATCACCTCGGCGATCAGCCCGCAAGATATCAGTACGTTAGCGCGTAAGCTTTATGCCGCGTTTGAAGAGCTACCGGGTAAAGTGACCTTGCTGAATCCGCAGATTTCACCGGATCTGCACGAGCCAAACCTGACCTTGATTCAAGTGCCCGAAGGGCGAACGAATCGACCGGGATGGTATTTATATAAACATTCCCTGGATCCGGTCGACATCATCGGTCGTGCGCCACTGGCGCATAACAGCTATCTGTCTAAGCTGATCGCTTGGGCGTTTTTTAATGGTTTACTGACCGAGTCGACGCATTTGCACACCGTAGTACGTGATGCAGACGTTGATATTGATATCCTGTATCAATTGGTCAGTGACATTCGCAACACCTTCTCTCTGCGGCCGCCACGCCCAACCTTGGACGCGTTATCAAGCCCCTGTGAAATTCGTCAGCTCGCCTTGTTTATTAATTTAGAGCAAGATCCGACGTCGGCGTATAAAAAACCATCGATGCGGTTTGATTTTAAAAATAGCGATATCTTTAGCTATGGCCCCGAGCAAACCTGCCTGGTGGGCAGTGTTGATTTGGTCTATCGCAACTCGTGGAATGAGATCCGGACACTCAACTATCGCGGTGATGATGCGATTCTTGAAGCGCTGAAAACCATGTTAGGAAAAATGCACCAAGATGCGGTGCCACCTGAATCGGTCGATGTGTTCTGCTATTCGAGTAAAATGCGCGGCCTGATCCGCAACTTGGTCTACCAACTGGTGGCGGAATGCATTGAACTTAGGCTAAAACCGGTTGAAAAGGAAAAACGGCGTCGATTCAAAGCGTTGCGTATTGGATTGCAAACGCACGGCTTGTTCTTTGAACGTCGTGGCGTGTCCGTGCAACGTTTAGAAAATTCGGTCGATTTTTATCGCTGCATTTCCACGAATAAAGTGAATGGCACGCCGGTGATGGTGGTGGATAATCCGCAAGATGTGCACCCACCCGCGGTCGTCGATGCCTACGCCAGTGAAGGCTTGGTGCAGTTTTTCTTTGAAGACTGCGCCAATGGCTACAATCTTTATATTCTTGATGAGAGCAATCGCGTTGAAGTGTACCGCCAGTGCAGTGGTGATAAAACAGAGATGGTACAGGGCGTGAACCGTTTTTATACCTCCTCTCACGACCGTTATAGCTACAGTGCTAATTTTATTAACTTTAACTTGCCGCAGTTTTATCAGATTGTCACCGATGATCGCGGTGAGCCACAGGCGTTACCTTTTAAGTGCGATACACAATGGCAGCCGCCTCGCCAACCACCTCACGATGGCTTTAGTGGACAAGTGGCGTCATTTAAATAACCCAGAGAGCGGCTTTTTAGTGCGCTCTCTGGGCATTGTTAGCGCCTGCTCCAGATCACCAAGATACCGGCTCTCCAGCATGCCTGCTGCACTCTTGTTGGACTAAATCCATTAAGATTAAGCCGGTCTTGCTGCACGTCCACTCGCCCTCTTTTAACGCGAAATGAAAACCGCCACCTTTTGACGCGACCCAAATTTCTTGCATCGGCTCTTGACGGTTAATGATGATCTGGCTGCCATCGTCAAATTCGAGTGTCATCACATTGCCGACACTCTCATAATCGATGTCGGCGCCTGAGTCATCGATACCTTCTTCGATGGCCTGCATTTGCAAATCGACTAGCTGATGATATTCCGTTGTATTCATCCCGTTATATCCTATTGCTTTTCATGGTTGTGATGCGATTATAGAGGGCATTGACTCGATAATCACTGGCATTCACTATGCGAAAACTCGTCATTTTATTGATACTCACAGGCATCATGACACTGACCGGCTGTGGCCAACAAGGGCCCCTGTATTATCCGGACGAACAACCGACGCAAAATCAATAACCCACGACAACAGGGACGAACACCTTGGATTACTTTAATTATCAGGACGACGGCCAGCTATGGGCCGAATCATTGCCATTGGCTCAGCTTGCCAACGATTACGGCACGCCATTGTATGTGTACTCGCGCGCGACCTTGGAGCGCCATTGGCATGCTTTTGATTGTGCTGTGGGCGATCATCCACATCTTGTATGCTATGCCGTGAAAGCGAACTCAAATATTGGCGTATTAGATATTCTGGCTCGGCAAGGATCGGGTTTTGATATTGTGTCGCAAGGTGAATTGGAACGCGTCTTGGTTGCAGGCGGCGATCCGGCGAAGGTCGTATTTTCAGGTGTGGGTAAAACGGCGGTTGAAATGCGGCGAGCGCTGGAAGTGGGGATAAAATGTTTCAATGTCGAATCACACTCTGAGCTTGACCGCTTAAACCAAGTGGCGGGCGAACTGGGTGTCGAGGCGCCAATCTCTCTGCGCATTAATCCGGATGTTGATGCCAATACGCACCCTTATATTTCCACGGGCCTCAAAGAAAACAAATTTGGCATTGCTTTCGGGGAAGCGCTAAATAGTTTTCGCTATGCTGCCAGTTTGCCCCATCTGAAGGTGGAAGGTATTGATTGCCATATCGGTTCGCAGCTAACGGATCTGACCCCCTTTATTGAGTCCACAGACCGCCTGTTGGCCTTAATTGATACTTTGGCGCAAGAAGGCATTCAGATTCGCCACCTTGATGTTGGTGGCGGCCTCGGGGTGACCTACAGTGATGAAAAACCACCGCAGCCTTCGGAATATGCCAAAGCGTTGCTGGCGCGTTTGGATAAGCATCGCCATCTTGAGCTGATTTTTGAGCCAGGCCGTGCCATTGCTGCTAATGCCGGCGTCTTGCTTACCAAGGTGGAATTTCTTAAACACAGCGAACATAAGAATTTTGCCATTATTGATGCCGGTATGAACGACTTAATTCGTCCTTCCTTGTATCAAGCTTACCAAGAAATTATTCCGGTGGTGCCGCGTCAAGGAGAGCCCAAAACCTACGATTTAGTGGGGCCGGTGTGCGAAACCGGAGATTATTTAGGTAAGAATCGCTCGCTAGTATTAGTCCCAGATGATTTGTTGGCGGTGCGTTCAGCGGGTGCGTATGGCTTTGTGATGGCCTCTAACTATAATTCGCGCTGTCGTCCTGCCGAAATCGTTGTCGACGGTGAACACGCATACTTAGTGCGTGAGCGTGAAAGCTTGGCGTCACTGTGGCAACTTGAAAAGCGCCTACCAGAATAAGGATTGGCATGCAGATACAGTTTGCAAAAATGCACGGACTGGGCAACGACTTTATGGTGGTTGACTGTGTTACACAAAATGCGTTTTTCTCCCCGGATCTTATCCGGCGTTTAGCCGATCGTCATCGGGGTATCGGCTTTGATCAACTACTGGTGGTGGAGCCGCCTTATGATCCGGAAACCGACTTTCACTATCGAATTTTTAATCCTGATGCGTCTGAAGTTGCCCAATGTGGCAATGGCGCGCGTTGTTTTGYCCGTTTTGTGCGCATGAAAGGGCTCACTAATAAATATCAAGTTAATGTCAGCACCCAAGCGGGAAAAATGCGGCTACATATTGAGAACGACAACCAGGTGCGGGTGAATATGGGCGAGCCTATTTTCACGCCGGGCAAGATCCCGTTTCGGGCTAATTCACAAGAAAAGACTTATTTGATGCGCGTAGCGGAACAGACTTTATTTGTCGGGGCCGTGAGTATGGGAAATCCACATGTCGTCACAGTGGTCGATGATATTGATACGGCGGATGTCGAGACGCTGGGGCCGCTACTTGAAAATCATGAGCGCTTTCCCGAGCGTGTGAATGCCGGCTTTATGCAGATCCTTTCTCGTAATGCGATTAAGCTTCGGGTGTATGAGCGCGGCGCCGGAGAGACTCAGGCTTGCGGCAGTGGCGCTTGTGCCGCGGTAGCGGTAGGGATCGATCAAGGGTTGTTGGATGAGCAAGTCACCGTCACGCTACCGGGCGGGGAGTTACGGATTCTCTGGCGTGGTCCGGGCCAGCCTTTATCGATGACCGGGCCTGCAACACATGTATATGATGGACAATTGCAATTATGAATCACGGGATAGACGCCACCACATTGGAAACCATGCCGTTGAGCGAGGAAGCAGTAGCCGAGTATTTAACTGATAATCCTGACTTTTTTTTGCGTCAGCGTGATTTGCTGGCGCGGTTAACCATCCCGCACGCTGAACAAGGGGCAGTCTCCTTAGTCGAAATTCAACTCAAGCGCCTGCGTGAACGGGTGGCGGAGCTGGAAGAAGACATTACCCAGCTAATGAGCCTAGGGGCGAAAAACGATGCCTTGTTTCGTGCTTTTGCCGAGGCGCATCAGGCCCTGTTGCGTGCCGACACACCGCAGGCGGTGCAAAAAGCGTTAACGGCAATTAGCGAACAACTGCAACTGAGCGTTAGCTTACGGGTGTATGCGCCTATCGACGGCCTGCAGACTATGTCGCGTCAGGTGGTGGAGCAATTAAAAAACCATCACTTTGCTGGCCGCCGTTGCTATTTGGGCCGTTTGCGCCGTGTGGATGCGGAAGCGGTGATGGCAACGCCACCGGAGCTCGGCTCTTTTGCGCTGGTACCGATTAAAGGGGAAGGCAAAGAGTGGGGGCTGTTGAGCTTTGCCAGTGCAGATGGCGGGCACTTTCAGCCAGAAATGGATACGCTCTTTATTGAACAACTGGCCTCGCACTTAGCCATCTTATGTAGCCAATGGGCAAAAAGAGGTGAGCGTCAGTGACCGCGGTAACGTCTGACCAAGCTGCTCCCCGTTCACTGACGGTCCCTCTTGACCGCTTTTATCAATATCAGCTGAGCGAGCGCGGTCTCAGTGCGCATACTCAGCGTAATTATCAGCGCCAGCTAGATAAAATTGTCGACTTTCTGACCGCGCGCGGCATCGCTCACTGGACCGATGTTGATGCTGACTGGGTGCGACAAATTTCGAGCCAAGCCAAACGTGATGGGCTGAAACCGGGCAGTATTGCTTTACGTTTGTCCGCGCTGCGTAGCTTTTTCGACTATCTGGTGCAAGACGAACAGCTTGCCGCCAATCCTGCCAAAGGGGTCTCGGCGCCGAAACAAGGCCGTCATCTCCCGAAAAATTTGGATGTGGATGAAATGCATCAGCTGCTCGAAGTGGACGAAGACGATCCTTTGTCGGTGCGTGATCGGGCGATGATGGAACTGATGTATGGCGCGGGGCTACGTTTGGCCGAGCTGGTGGATCTTAACGTCCGTGATGTCTCAGTACGCAAAGGGGATTTACGTGTCATCGGTAAAGGAGAAAAAGAGCGCATTGTGCCTTTTTCCGGCATGGCAAAAACCTGGGTGATGAACTGGCTCAAAGTACGTAATCAGCTCCTCAAAGGCCCAGAAGACGCGCTGTTTATTTCTAAGCTCGGCCAGCGTATCTCGCATCGGAGCGTGCAAAAACGCATGGCAGAGTGGGGGCAAAAGCAGTCGGTCAATAGTCATATTAATCCCCATAAATTGCGCCACAGTTTTGCCACCCATATGTTGGAGTCTTCGGGGGATCTGCGTGCCGTGCAAGAGCTGCTCGGCCATGCCGATTTGAGCACCACACAAATTTATACCCACTTAGATTTTCAACACTTGGCGAAAGTGTACGATGCCGCGCATCCCAGAGCGCGCAAATCAGGTCCAGATAAAAAACCGAACTCGGAGTCGTGATATGAAATTTTATCGTCGCTTACAGGCGTTTGATGCGGTGAGTTTTGACTTGGATGATACCTTGTACGATAACTGGCCGGTGATCGCACGCGCCGAGGCGGCGTTAACTGACTATTTGCGCGAGCATTGTCCGCCAATTGCGGCGCTTGATAACGCGACGATGGCGGGGTTTCGTCGCCAAGCGCGCGACCAGAACCCAGCACAACGCTTTGATGTGACCGCGATGCGGGTTGCCCAGCTGACGCTTGCCGGTGAACATGTTGGTTTAACCGCGGAGAAGGCGCGCGCACAAGCTCAAGCGGCGACGACCTTCTTTTGCGGATATCGCAGTGACTTTACTCCGCCGGCACAAAGTTTGGCTTACTTAAAAGCCTGGTCCGAGAAACTGCCATTGGTGGCCATCACCAACGGCAACGTCGACACCGATGCGATTGGTCTAACGCCGTTTTTCCAGCACATTTTCCGTGCCGGTGAACACGGTGCGGCCAAGCCGAGTCCCGAGATGTTTGATAAGGCGGTGCAGGCCTTGGGCATCGCCCCGGCGCGTATTTTACATGTGGGCGATCACTTAAGTTCGGATGTTGCCGGCGCGCGTCAAGCGGGCATGCAAGCATGCTGGATTCGCCCAGAGCGGCAATCACCCATGATGCACAAAGGGCGCACCTTGCCGGATGTGGCGATCGATGATTTATCTGAACTCGATAGCTTAATTCAGCAGTGGCACCGTTAGGCCGCGATACTGCTATGCGATATTACGCATACTACCGGTATTACTCATAGCTCCGATATTACTCATAGTACTGATATTTCCACCATTCACTCGGTTGAAGCGCTGATCGTTATCGGGCGCGCAATTTAGCGCTGAGCTGGTATAATCGCCAACCAGTGTATAAATACCCAGTAAAATGGCAGGTGGCGATGGACGTATCAACTCTTCTTGACGGACTCAACGACAAACAGCGTGACGCCGTAGCCGCGCCGCTTGGCAACCATTTAGTGCTTGCCGGGGCCGGTAGTGGTAAAACACGGGTGCTGGTTCATCGTATGGCTTGGCTAATGCGGGTGGAAGAAGCGTCACCATTCTCGGTGATGGCGGTGACCTTTACCAACAAAGCAGCAGCCGAAATGCGTGGCCGTATTGAGCAATTGATGCAAGGCACGGCCTCGGGCATGTGGTGTGGTACCTTCCACGGCATTTGCCATCGTATTCTCCGTGCCCACTATTTGGACGCCAACCTGCCACAAGACTTCCAAATTCTTGATTCAGACGACCAGCAGCGCTTGCTGCGCCGGTTAATTAAAGCGCAAAACTTGGATGAAAAACACTGGCCCGCCAAGCAAGCGAGTTGGTACATCAATGGCAAAAAAGATGAAGGCTTGCGTCCCAAGCACATTGATACCCGCCATGATCCGGTTGAAAGCACTTGGCTACGGATTTATCAGGCGTATCAAGAAGCCTGTGATCGCGCCGGTTTGGTCGATTTTGCCGAGATCTTGCTGCGAACCTTAGAGTTATTGCGCGATAAAGCGGTGATCCGCGAACACTATCAAGCACGTTTCCAGCACATTTTGGTGGATGAGTTCCAAGATACCAACAACATCCAATATGCGTGGCTACGCATGATGGCCGGTCAACAGGCTAGAGTGATGATTGTCGGCGATGACGACCAATCCATTTACGGCTGGCGTGGCGCAAAAGTCGAAAATATTCAGCGTTTTCTGGACGATTTCACCACCCCGCAGACTATCCGTTTGGAGCAAAACTACCGCTCGACCAGTACGATTTTGCAAGCGGCGAACACCCTGATTGAAAACAACGCCGACCGGATGGGCAAAAGCCTGTGGACCGAGGGCAAAGAGGGCGAGCCTATTTCGGTGTATGCCGGGTTTAATGAGCTAGATGAAGCGCGGTTTGTGGTCGGGAAAATCAAAACCTGGCAAGACGAAGGCGGTGCGCTCACTGATAGCGCCATTTTATACCGCAACAACGCACAATCCCGGGTGCTGGAAGAAGCCTTAATTCAAGCTGGCTTGCCTTATCGTATCTACGGCGGTATGCGCTTTTTCGAACGCCAAGAAATCAAAGATGCGCTGGCGTATTTACGTTTGATGGCGAATCGCAATGACGATGCGGCGTTTGAGCGAGTAGTGAACACGCCCACTCGAGGGATTGGTGATCGCACTCTTGAGACGCTTCGTGGTGCGGCGCGCGATCGTGGCCAAACCTTATGGCACACTGCCGAGCAAATCTTGGCCGAAAAAGCGCTGGCAGGGCGTGCGGCCAATGCATTGGGCCGGTTTATCGAGCTGGTCAATGCGCTAGAAGATGACACCCGTGACATGGCACTGTATCAACAAACTGATGCCGTGATCCGTCACTCTGGCTTGCGCGCCATGTACGAGCAAGAAAAAGGCGAAAAAGCGCAAGCACGCGTCGATAACTTGGAAGAGTTGGTGACGGCCACGCGCCAATTTACGCCACCCGAAGAGGCGGAAGCGGAAGGGATGACACCGCTGTCGGCATTCTTGGCCCACGCCGCCCTTGAGGCCGGTGAAGGCCAAGCGGACGAGTTTGATGACGCGGTCCAATTGATGACCTTGCACAGTGCCAAAGGCCTCGAGTTCCCCTTGGTTTTTATGGTTGGGGTGGAAGAGGGCATGTTCCCCAGCCAGATGTCAGCCGAAGAAGCGGGCCGCTTAGAAGAAGAGCGTCGCCTTTGCTATGTCGGCATGACGCGAGCGATGGAAAAACTCTATCTGACCTATGCAGAAATGCGCCGTGTGTACGGCAAAGACATGTTCCATAAGATTTCGCGCTTTATTCGTGAGCTGCCCGAGGCCTGCTTGGAAGAAGTGCGGATGCGTGCCAATGTCTCACGCCCTGCTGCAAGCGGTGGTCGTTTTTCCAAAACGCAGACTCAGGAGAACTTTAACCAAACCGGGTTTAGTTTAGGTCAGCGGGTGCAACACCCTAAATTTGGTGAAGGCACCATCATCAACTTTGAAGGCAGTGGCGGACAAAGCCGCGTGCAAGTCGCCTTTAATGGAGAAGGGATCAAGTGGTTGGTAACTCAGTACGCTAAACTGGAAGCGCTTTAATCCCCGCTGCTTAACGCCACAAAACGTAATATACGCCCAGCCTCGGCTGGGCGTATTGGTATTTGCGCCATCGCCTGCATTTTTGCAGCCGTGGCGTTAGCCGAACACGCCGGCTTGCCACACGACCGCGCCACCTAGCAGCAAAAACAACAACGCACACAGGCCATCGATAACTGGGGCGACTTTGGTGAGCACTTGCTGTACGCGACTGCCTGATAGCAGCCAGGCGAGCGAAGAAAACCACCCTAATGAAAGCAGAAACACCACCGCCACGGCCATGGCTTTGCCACTGGCAGACATGCTGGCCGGTACCAAGGTACTCATCAACGAAATAAAAAACACCAAGGCTTTCGGGTTAAAAAGGTTGGTCAGCACCCCTTTCCAAAAGGCCTGTTTTTGGCCGCGTACCGCAGGCGCATCATTGGCGGTTTGCACTGGCGCTGTGGTGGCGGCGAGCAAACCTTTAATGGCGCTAAGGCCTAAATACATCAGTACACTGCCCCCCGCCACCTGTACCCACATAAACAGTTGCGGGTGCTGATGCACCAATAGACTGATGCCGGTAATGCTCAATATTGTGTGTGCCAAAATACTGAGTGATAACCCCAGCGCAATCGCCAAGCCAGTGGCACGGCCATAACGGGTCGCATTTTGGAGCACCAAGGCAAAGTCGGGCCCGGGGCTGAGCAGCGCAATCATATGTACCCCCGCCAGCGTGGCGAGAATAGTCAGCTCGTTCATTCTGGTTTTCCTATTGATAACGCGGCACGTTTAATGTTGGTGACTTGATGTCGTTTGTTCTGATAGGCATCAACGCTAAATATCGCCAAGGCGGCCCAAATAAAGGCAAAGGTGGTGGCTTTATCTGGGGTAAAGGGTTCGTCATACAAGCCGACGGCGAGTAAAAACATTAAGCTTGGGCCGATGTATTGGAAAAAGCCCAATACCGTCAAAGGTAGGCGGGTCGCGGCACCGGTAAAACACAACAAAGGTATCGTGGTGATCAAGCCGGCAGCAGCAAGCAACATATTGAGATTGATAGGGTTATCGAACAGGTTGGCGCTGGGGCTGTCGGCAAACTGCCATAAATAAATCAATGCCACAGGAAGCAGGGTGCAGGTTTCCACAAACAGACCCGGCACCGCCGGTAAGTTGATTTTTTTGCGCAGTAAGCCGTAAATCGCAAAGCTGGTGGCCAGCGCTAGGGCTATCCAAGGCAGTGAGCCAAAGGTCATCAATTGTACCAATACCCCCACCAACGCCAGCGCGGCGGCAAGCCATTGTAGACGACGGAAACGTTCACCAAGAAAGATCATCCCCAGTGCCACGTTCACCAGTGGATTAATGTAGTAGCCAAGGCTGGCATCCAGCATGCGGTTATTAACAATCGCCCAGATAAAAATCAGCCAATTACAGCCAATAAAGCAAGAGGTGAGCATCAACATCAACAGCTTTTTTGGCTCGCGGATAATCGGTTTAAGCTGATAAAAACGACGGGTAAAAAACAGCAGCAATGCCAAAAAGACAAACGACCAAATAATCCGATGCGACAAGATTTCTGGCGCCGGAATATGGTTGACCGTTTTAAAGTATATAGGGGCAATTCCCCACATAATGTAAGCTGCAAGGGCTAATAGCACGCCTTGGCGGGCGCGTTTCGGATCTGGAATCACGGTGTTTTCTCGTTATGGGTATCGATAAGGAATGAACGCGTATTCATGCATGTTGACTAGATGTAACAAGTTGTAAGCACCGGCGCAAGCACCTTTCTTAGTGCTCAGGGTTTCATCAGTCAGAGGGTGTCGGTAGAATGAGCGCCAGTTTGAGTAACGAGCTTGATTATGTCCGCCACCCCCGCTCATGTCTATACACCAACGGCGACCGACGCCGCTACCATTGACCCTGCCACGAGTCCTGCCCACCAGGTACTCAAAGCGGTGTTTGGTTATCATCAGTTTCGCGAGGGTCAGCAAGCGGTGATTGACGCGGCGATTGCTGGCCGTGATGCCTTGGTGATTATGCCAACCGGAGGCGGGAAATCACTGTGCTATCAGATCCCTGCGTTGGTACGTACTGGTTTGACCGTGGTGATTTCGCCTTTGATCTCGTTGATGAAAGATCAGGTCGATCAGCTCAATGCCAATGGCGTCACGGCGGCTTGCTTAAACTCGGCGATGACCCCCGAGGCGCAAGCGGAGATTTTGCGCGCCTTAAACCATGGCGAAGTGAAACTGCTGTACGTGTCGCCTGAGCGTGCCCTGGGCCGTGATTTTCTTCATCGCTTAAGTGATTGGCAACTTGGATTAGTGGCGGTGGATGAAGCGCACTGTATTTCCCAGTGGGGGCATGACTTTCGCCGCGAATACGCCTCTTTGGGTCAGCTGAAACAGCATTTCCCCGATGTGCCGGTGATGGCGCTGACGGCGACCGCGGATGCCACCACGCGCGAGGACATTCTATCTCGCCTTACCCTGAACGATCCGCTAGTGCATCTGGGCAGCTTTGATCGCCCGAATATTCGTTACACGCTATTAGAAAAGCATAAACCCTTAGCGCAATTGGTACATTTTTTAACTGGCCTACGCGGTCAGTCAGGCATTGTGTATTGCAATAGTCGCAAGCGGGTTGAGCAGGTCGCGCAAAAACTGTGCGACAACAATATGCTCGCCGCTGCTTACCATGCCGGCATGACCACTGAGGCGCGCGGGTCGGTGCAAGAAGCGTTCCAACGTGATGATGTCAATATTGTGGTGGCAACCGTGGCATTTGGCATGGGGATTAACAAGCCCAATGTTCGCTTTGTGGTGCATTACGATGTGCCGCGCAATATTGAGTCTTACTATCAAGAAACCGGCCGTGCCGGACGAGACGGACTACCGGCTGAAGCGGTGTTGTTGTACGACCCCTCAGATATGGGGTGGCTTCATCGCTGTTTGGAAGAAAAGCCCGAGGGGCCACAAAAGCAGGTCGAAAGCCATAAATTGACTGCGATGGGCGCGTTTGCCGAAGCGCAAACCTGTCGCCGTTTAGTGCTCCTGAACTACTTTGGCGAAAACCGCCAAACCCCGTGTGGCAACTGTGATATTTGCCTCGACCCGCCCACTCATTTTGATGGCACCGAACAAGCACAAAAAGCGCTGTCGTGCGTGTACCGTGTTAACCAAAGCTTCGGGGTCGGGTATGTGGTGGAAGTGTTGCGCGGGATGCAAAATCAGCGCATTAAAGATCATGGCCATGACAAGCTCTCTACCTATGGCATTGGGCGAGAGTGGAGCCATGAATACTGGGTAAGCATTATTCGCCAATTGATCCATCGCGGTTATCTGGTGCAAAACATTGCCCGTAGCTCGGTACTGCAGTTAACTGAACAAGCGCGGCCACTATTGCGTAGCGAAATGGCGCTTGAATTGGCGGTACCACGTATCGGCCTCAGCCCACGCACCAAAGCCAATAAGCTGAGTCAGCGCCATTACGACAAAAAGCTATTTGCCAAGTTGCGTAAGTTACGTAAAGCGATTGCCGATGAGGAAGATATTCCACCGTATGTGGTGTTTAACGATGCCAGCTTGATGGAAATGGCCGAGATGCTGCCTTCCTCACACGCTGAGCTGTTGGCGGTCAGTGGCGTCGGCCAGCGCAAACTGGAAAAATTCGGCGATGCGTTTTTAGATTTAATTGACGATCACCTTGGCATCAGTGAGTACGGTTATGGTACCGAGTAATTGGCCTTTGATTGAATCAGACTGTGCCTTGGCATTTTCTCAGCCACAGCTGGATGCGGATAATGCCGAGGTTATCTGTCAGCCATTGCTTGACGTGTTACAAGCTCAAGTACTGGAAAGCCAGCAAGACGCCGACATGATGACCTGGCTAATTGACTTTGAAGGCACGCGTCTGATGCTCAAAGCGGCCCATTACACCCAGAGCGTATGGTTGGAGCCATTGGAGAGTGATGGTGATGAAGTGATAGCCTTCTTGCGGCGCTGGTGGATACGTCATCCGCCTCTTTAAATTACACTGGCACCGTCGATTGATTGCTGTATAATTCGCCACCTCGCGCTGCCTGTTGATAGGTAGCTAAGTATTTTGGGTTCCCTCGCCCCCAATAACAAAAAGGTGCACTATGAGCCACTTTTCTCTCGCTCAGCAGCGTAAAGCGCTGAGTTACCTCGTGATATTCCATCTTATCATTATTGCCTCCAGTAATTACTTGGTGCAGATCCCTTTTACCGTTTGGGGTTTCCACACCACCTGGGGAGCATTTACCTTTCCGTTTATTTTCTTGGCTACCGATCTGACTGTCAGAATTTATGGCCCTGGATTAGCGCGTCGCATCATTTTATTCGTGATGATGCCAGCTTTGCTGATTTCCTATGTGTTATCCGTCTTGTTTTATCAGGGCAGTTACCAAGGATTCGCGGAACTGAGCACGTTTAATCTCACGGTGGCTCGGATTGCGATTGCCAGCTTTATGGCCTATCTACTGGGTCAGATTTTAGATATTCATGTGTTCAATCGCTTACGCCAGCAGCGCCAATGGTGGGTGGCACCGAGTTGTTCTACCTTGTTTGGTAATGCCTCAGACACGCTCGCCTTTTTTGCGATTGCGTTTTACCAAAGCCAAGATGCCTTTATGGCGGAGCACTGGGTTGAAATTGCCCTGGTCGACTACGCCTTTAAGCTGATTATTAGTTTGGGGCTGTTTATTCCTATGTACGGGGTGTTGCTCAATGTGATTATTCGACGAATCACACAGGTGACGCCGTCGGGGGCGGTGCAGCAGACGTCTTAATCGATAAAATAACAAAGGGTCGCATCGCGGCTCTTTTTTTATGTCTGTTTACCGATTACCGGCTTTATTTTGAGAAGCAGATCAATAAATGTACAGCGAATAAAAAATAAACGTATTTTCTTCTTGATTAACGATAATGAGAATGGTTATTATTAACCTGCACTCAGGGACATGACACGACGTTCCTGAAGGCACGACATTGCTCACATTGCTTCCAGTGTATTGGGGCCAGCAAACTGTTCTGATAACAGCTTTGTTTTTGCGCTCACTTGTTACAGCGACGCCCATCTCGGCGTCGCTTTTTTCTTTTTCTCTGCTGCGTTTCTGTGCGGATGAGCGTGTCTTAGGCGAGTTCTACCAATTTTTTCACCATCCGATTGATCCCACTGGCAGCATCCAGTACTGACGTCGCCAGCATATAGGCGGGCGTGGACAGGAGATGGTGGCGCTGATCTAATACATAATCTGATACCGGACACTCAATATGTTCACCGCCCATCCGATTAAAGGCGGCAGCGATATCGGGCTCATTGCCAATGGTGCCTTTTACACCTTTTGGATAGATCTGCGGGATCATGATTGGCGCGATACACATATAACCGGCGGGCTTTTCTGCACGCATAAAAGCTTGGCAAACCGCAAACATATCTTGGTGTACCTGCACCGGATCGCCATTGTAAGCAAAGTCTGACAAGTTCTTGGCTGCACCAAAGCCACCGGGAACCAGTAAGGCGTCGAAGTCATCGACGTTTAAATCGGTAAGCGGAAGAATCTCACCACGAACAATACGGCTGGCTTCGGTGAGCACATTGCGCGTTTCGTTCATCGGCTCACCAGTACGATGATCGATCACATGGTGCTGATCGATATCTGGTGCGAAACACTGCCATTGCGCATCGTTTTGTTCTAGTGCTAGCAGCGATAATACGGTCTCTTGGATCTCTGCGCCGTCAAACACGCCGCAGCCAGATAAGATCACAGCCACCTTTTTCATCACGCTCTCCTTGTATCGAGATTAAAAATATCGCAATCAGTGTGGGCAATGCACAACGATCAACGACGCTAATATAGGCTACGTTTATCAGTGTCGCATTGGTACTGGGTTAGGCGAAAGCTTAGCGAACTTCGGCAATGAAATTGGTGATTATCTCCGCAGTTTATGATGACTTTCTCTGCAACCTTGGGACCCATAGCGATTTCTTTTTCCACACCACAAGATCCTTGTTCGATCAAGATCAGGATCCTTTGTTTTTATTTATCTGTTTGATTATTAAAGGTTAAAAATTTATTTTTCTTCTCTATTTAGAC